>JABIST010000207.1 GCA_018700215.1 Dehalococcoidia bacterium
GGCGAGGCCTTCGATAAGGTCGCGCGGCTGCTCGGGCTCGCCTACCCCGGTGGTCCGGAGATCGCTCGCCTCGCGGCTACGGCGACTGAACGCAGGTTCCGGCTGCCCCGGGCCTGGCTGCGCGGCAACGACGACTTCTCGTTCTCCGGCCTGAAGACCGCCGTGTTGCACGCCGTCCGATCAGACGCAGCGCCGCCCGCCGAGATCGCCTGGGCGTTCGAGGAGTCGGTCGCTGACGTGCTCTCGAAGAAGGCAGCCCGGGCAGTGGAGCGTGAGGGCGTCGCCTCGCTGCTGGTCGCCGGGGGCGTCGCCGCTAACCGCCGTATTCGCGAACTGGTGACCGCGCGCTCCCCGGTTCCCGTCTTCATCCCGCCGCCGCTGCTCTGCACCGACAATGCCGCGATGATCGCCGCCGCCGCCGAAGTGCACCCGAACGCCAGCATCGCGCCTCAGGCCTCGGTCGATATCGACCCGACACCTTACCGTTCGCGGATCAGGCGCTAGCCGGGACGGCCCACGCCAGCCAGGTCCGCCTCCGCGGACAGCGGGCAGACGCCACAACCCCCACGCTCACACCAGAGATCCTGTACATGAAGCAGTCCCTGCGCATACAGCGCGCCCCGCCCCGTACGTGGTTCATCGTCACCCACAATCAGCCGCTGCAGCGCCTCGGTCCGCCCGTACGGTCGCGGCGCCGGCCAGCGGTCGATCAAGATCGCGACCGCCCTCGCCAGCTCCGTGTCTCCGTAGGCTGCTGCACCCGCCGCGAGTAGTGGCAGCGCCGCGTTCCAGCCGATTTCGGTCGCGCGCGCCCGCCCCGGCTGTCCTGATCGCCGTAGCCCGTCGATCAGCACTCCCGGCTGCTGCTCGAGCGCGAGCTGGCGTAGCTCTGTTGCGAGCCGGTCGCCCAGCCCGCCGGTCACCGCGGTCGCCAGCCCGTCCCGCTCCGTCTGCGATTCCGTACGCCGTCCGGCACTGGAGCGCAGGCTCCGAACGAGCAGCTCGGCCCACGCCCCATCCCAGCCGCGCAACTCCACCAGACGTGCCGCCCGCCACGCCCGCTCCGCGGCCCGCCGCCGCCCCTCGGCACGCACGATCTCCAGCGTCGTGTCATGGTCGCGTTCCGCGGCACCGGCGCCACACGGCTCCGTTCCGCTGGGCCCACGCCGGACCAGCCGCCGCAGACGGCCCGGATCGCCCCCCAGCGCTGGTGCCACGGCAACCGTCGGCACCAGCCCACCGCCCGCCAACCTCGTCGGTGTCCCGGCGAGCGTTCCACGGTCGTCCTCCCAGACCAGATGCAACACCACTCCGTCGTATGCGGGATCGCTGGCGTGCCCGTGTCGCACGTAATCGGAGGCGCGGAGGTGTACCTCAACATCCCCGGTCAACGGCACCCCACTCGGATCTCGGAACACTGCCTCGCGCACGTCTGGCCCTGCCCCACGCCCGGCTCGCCCGGCTCGCAGCAGCGGCCAGGGTGCCACTGACTCTGGCACCCGCCCCAGCAGCCACAGCGCGACCAACTCCGCCTCGGCGAATGTCGACTGACCCGTGTCGTAGCTCGCCTGATCCTCGCAGAGCCGTCGCCGCGCTGGCGCGGGGGACGTCCCACCGCTGGTCACGCCTGCCCCTCGGCGCTGCCGGACTGCTCGTCGCCTGTTCGCCCGGCCGAAGACTCCGCCGAGTAGTAGCCGCTCTCCTCGGCCACCATCCCCAGCAGTCGCTGGGACATTCGCCGCGGTTGGCTCGAACCGGTCTCCCACTCGGAGACGGTCTGCTGGCGTGTTCCGAGCCGCTCGGCCAGCTCGCTCTGGCTATCCTGCAGCCAGCGCCGCAGCGCCTGCACGCGCTCTCGATCCCATCCACCATCACCGCTTCGCTGCACCATGTCGGGAGTCTAGTCGCTTACACGGAACCGTGTAAAACCACAGCAAGTCGCCATACACGAGCAGGGGTCTAGCAGTCACCCGGGGAGAGTGCTAATATCCGCGTCCGGCTCGCGCTCCGCGAGCTCATCAAACCACGACTACCAACGGGGATTCACCACTTGAGGTGGAGCCCAATTGAACTCGAAGGAGGTACGTGACTTTGGCTACGAAAGTTACGCCGCTCACCGACCACATTGTCTTGAAAGCAGTCGAGCAGGAAGAGATCACAACTTCTGGTCTCGTGATCCCGGACTCGGCCAAGGAAGCCCCGCAGCACGGCCACGTCGTCGCGGTGGGACCCGGCAAGCTGAGTGACGCCGGAACCAAGATCACGATCGAGCTGAAGAAGGGCGACCGAGTGCTCTATCAGAAGTACACCGGCCAGGAAGTCACGGTAGACCAGCAGGACTACATCGTGATCCGCTTCCAGGACGTGCTCGCCCAGCTCGAGGACTAACTAAAATCGCGCGCTTCGTGCGCTCGGGGGGACCCCAGCATGCCCGCTAAGACGCTTCGTTTCGAAGAGGATGCACGGCGCGAGCTGCTGCACGGTGTCGACATCCTGGCCAACGCGGTCAGGGTGACGCTCGGGCCGCGCGGTCGCAACGTCGTCCTCGACAAGTCATACGGTCCGGCCACGATCACCAAGGACGGCGTCACCGTCGCCAAGGAGATCGAGCTCGACGACCGATTCCACAACATGGGTGCCCAGCTCGTGAAGCAGGTTGCCGTTCGCACCAACGAAGTCGTTGGTGACGGTACGACGACTGCCACGGTGCTGGCCCAGGCGCTGTTCCGCGAGGGCATCCGCAACATCGCGGCCGGAGCCAACGCCATGTACATCCGTCACGGTCTTGAGCAGGGGATGCGTGCCCTGACGACCGCTCTGATCGCCTCGGCCGTTCCGGTCGAGGACAAGGAGACGATTGCGGATGTCGCGGCGATCTCTGCCAACGAACGTCAGGTCGGTGAGCTGATTGCCGACGTGATGGAGCAGGTTGGTCGCGACGGCGTGATCACGATCGAGGACGGTCGAGGGCTCGACTACGAGACCGAGATTGTGGACGGTCTGCAGATCGACCGCGGATTCCTCTCACCGTACTTCGTGACGAACCCTGACCGGATGGAGGCGGTGCTCGAAGACCCCTACATCCTGATCACGAACACGGCGATCAGCGACATCAACCAGCTGCTGCCAGTGGTCGAGAAGGTCGTTCAGATCTCCAAGAACCTGGTGATCATCTGTGATGACCTGGTGGGCGAGGCGCTGTCGACGATGGTGGTCAACAAGATGCGGGGTTCGCTGAACATCCTGGCGATCAAGGCTCCTTCGTTCGGCGACCGCCGCAAGGAGATGCTGGAGGACATGGCGATCCTCACGGGCGGCACGTTCATCACGACGGACATGGGCCGCTCGCTGGAAGACACGCAGGTGGCGGACCTCGGTCGTGCGCACCGGATCGTCGCGGACAAGAACAACACGACGATCATCGAGGGCATCGGCAGCGACGAGGCGATTCAGGCGCGTATCCGCCAGATTCGCGCTCAGATTCGCGATGCTGGTTCCGACTTCGACCGCGAGAAGCTGCAGGAGCGGTTGGCCAAGCTGGCCGGCGGCGTTGCGGTGATCAAGGTTGGCGGGGCGACCGAGACCGAAGTGAAAGAGAAGAAGTTCCGCGTTGAAGACGCACTCTCCTCGACGCGCTCGGCAGTGGAAGAGGGTGTGGTTCCTGGCGGTGGCGTTGCGCTGCTGCGGGTACAGACGACACTGGACCCGCTGATTGAGGCGAACGAGGACGAAGAGGAAGTGATCGGGCTGCGGATGTTGCGGATGGCGCTTGAGGCGCCGCTGCGGCAGATTGTGGCGAATGCCGGTCAGGAGTCTTCGGTGGTTGTGGGTCGGGTGCGCGACGCGAAGACTGCCAACATTGGGTACAACGCGGCGACCGACGAGATGGGCGACATGTTCAAGCTGGGCATTGTTGACCCGGTGAAGGTCGTTCGTGTGGCGCTTGAGAGTGCGGTTTCGGTGACAGCGCTGATGCTGACGACCGAGGTGGTTGTTGGTGAGGTTCCGCTGCCGAAGCCGATGGGAACTCCAGCGAGCCCAGAGATGGGTATGGACATGGGTATGGGTGGCATGGGCGGTGGTATGCCCGGGATGATGTAGTCCTTCCACCCACCCAGTAGTTTCGACTGGGAATTTGAGAACGGGTCACCTGCGAGGGTGGCCCGTTTTTTGTTACTTCTCTTTTCGCTCGTTGATGATTGTTCAGGTTTGGATCGGTATGCAGGGCTGATGGAAATTGTGTTAGCTGATGAGTGGATGAGCAGGTTGCCGCCCGATGCGCCGATGGAGGGGAGGGGTTGGGGGGTTAGGCGTTGGGGCGGCGGTGGACGGGGTGATCAGTGTGGCGGGGTTGTTCGGTGGGGCCGTTCGGACGGGTCGTTCGGATGGGGCTAGGGGTTGGTGAAGGCGGCTTCGAAGGGGGCGGTGGATTCGTAGGGGCCGACGATGGCGAGGTGGGCGAGGTCTGGTTGGATGATGCGTTCGGCGACGGCCTGGAGGTCTTCGAGCGTGACGGATTGGTAGCGGGCGAGGGTGTCTTCGGGGCTGCGGAGCGGGCGGTGGAGGGTGGCCTGGGCGCCGTACCAGCCGGAGACGGCACGGGTGTCTTCCATGCTGAGCTGGATGCGGGAACGGATGACGGCCTGGGCACGCTCGAGTTCGGCGGCGGTGATGGGTTCGGCGAGTCGGTCTAGTTCTTTGCGGATTTCGCAGAGGGCTTCTTCGGCGTGTTCGGGGTCGACGCCGGCGTAGATGCCGAACATGCCGGTGTCGAGCAGTTCGGCGGCGTAGGAGTGGATGTCGTAGCAGAGGCCGAGGTCTTCGCGGAGGCGGAGGAAGAGGCGTGAGGACATGCCTTCGCCGAGGCAGTTGGAGAGGAGTGTGAGGGCGTAGCGGTCTTCGTCGCGGGAGCCGAGGCCGGGCATGCCGATGGAGAGGTGGGTTTGGCCGGTGTCTTTGGTGATGAGGGTGCTGCGGGCGCCGTGTTCTGGCTGGTTGGGGAGCCAGGGGTCCGGGGTGCCGCGTTCCCAGCCTTCGATGCGCTGGCTGACGATTTCGGTGATTTCGTCGACGTCTACGGCGCCGGCGATGGAGATGACGGCGGCGCTGCCGACGTACTGGGTGCGGTATGCGGTGTGGACCTGGTCACGGGTGATGTTGGTGACGGTTTCTTCGGTGCCGGCGATGTCTCGGCCGTGGGGTTGGCCGGGCCAGATGAGCGAGTCGAGGAGGAGGGTGGCTTGTTCGCCGGGGTTGTCCTGGACGGCGGCGAGTTCTTCGAGGATGACGCCGCGTTCGCGTTCGACTTCTTCTTCGATGCAGGTGGAGTTGCGGACCATGTCGAGGAGGAGGTCGATGCTGCGTTCGGCGAATTCGGCGGCGACTTTGGCGTAGTAGACGGTCATTTCGCGGTGGGTGGAGGCGTTGATGCTGCCGCCGAGGGCGTCGATTTCGACGGAGA
>JABIST010000120.1 GCA_018700215.1 Dehalococcoidia bacterium
GCGTTCGGCGCGGCGACGGTCAGCGCGGGAGGCGTTTGGGTCCAGCTCGGCCGGCTCACGCTGCGCGCCGTTGGATGAGGCTGCGACGCCGTTGCCAGAGTCGCCGTCAGGCTCGCCGGGGCCGCTGGTCTGCATGTGCTGATGTGGCTGCTCGCCGAGTTCGTGGCGTGCCTGTGAGGCGGCGACGCGGGTGTGAAAGATGTTGCGGGAGACGGCCTGGCGGATGTTCTCGCTGAGCTGCCCCCACATGTCGTGTGCTTCGCGCTTGTAGGCGACGAGTGGATCGGTCTGACCGTAGGCGCGGAGGCCGATGCCCTGGCGCATTTCGTCCATGGCGGTGAGGTGATTCACCCAGAGGGTGTCGATGGTGCGGAGCAGGACGAGGCGTTCGACGAGGCGCTGGAGTTCGGCGCCGACGGACTCCTCCAATTCCTCGTAGCGTTTCTCGACGATGTCGAGTACCTGCTCGATGATCGCGTCGGCGGGACTTGCTTCGACATCGGCGAGGGTGAGTTCGCCCTGGAGGGGGACGGAGGCTTCGAGCTGGGCGAAGAAGGCTTCGGGTTCGGCGGGGGCGGAGGTGAGGAACGAGGCGGCCATGGCCTCGATTTCGTCCTCGACCATGGTGATGATGGTTTCGCGGAGGTCATCGCCATCGAGCACCTTGTCGCGCTCGGCGTAGATGACGTCGCGGTGGGTGTTCATCACGTCGTCGTATTCGACGACGTGCTTGCGGATGTCGAAGTTGTAGCCTTCGACGCGTTCCTGAGCCTGCTCGATGGCCTTGGTGACCATCTTTGATTCGAGGGGGGTGTCTTCGTCCATGCCGAGTTTGGCCATCATGCCGGGGAGCCATTCGGGGGCGAAGCGCTTCATCAGGTCGTCCTCGAAGGAGACGAAGAAGCGTGTGGTGCCGGGGTCACCCTGGCGACCGGAGCGGCCGCGGAGCTGGTTGTCGATGCGGCGTGACTCATGGCGCTCGGTGCCGATGACGTGCAGTCCGCCGAGGTCCGCGACGCCGTCGCCGAGTTTGATGTCGGTACCACGGCCGGCCATGTTGGTGGCGATGGTGATGGCGGCGCGCTGGCCGGCGTTGGCGATGATGGAGGCTTCGCGCTGGTGCTGCTTGGCGTTGAGCACTGCGTGCTCGATGCCGCGGCGCGTGAGCACGTCCGAGAGCATTTCGGAAGTTTCGATGGCGACGGTGCCGACGAGGACGGGGCGGCCGTTGTCGTACTTTTCGATGATGTCTTCGACGACGGCGTTCCACTTGGCGGGGACGGAGCGGAAGACGAGGTCAGGCATGTCGTCGCGGGCGATGTCGCGGTGGGTCGGGACGATCATGACCTCAAGTTCGTAGATCTCGTTGAGTTCTTCGGCCTCGGTGACGGCGGTACCGGTCATGCCGGAGAGCTTGTCGTAGAGGCGGAAGAAGTTCTGGATGGTGATGGTGGCGTAGGTGACGGACTCTTGCTGGACCTTGACGCCTTCCTTGGCTTCGACGGCCTGGTGGAGTCCGTCCGACCAGCGGCGGCCTTCCATGAGGCGACCGGTGAAGGCATCGACGATGACGATCTGGTTGTCCTTGACGACGTAGTCTTTATCGCGCTGGTAGATGATCTGGGCTTTGAGGGCGGCCTCCATGTAGCGGGTGAGGCCGTAGTTCTCGAGTGAGTAGATGTTGTCGATGCCGAGGGCGCGTTCGAGTTTTTCGACGCCGGACTCGGTGAGCCCGACGTTTCGGGTGCGCTCGTCGACGGTGTAGTCCGCTTCGCGGGCGAGTTGCGGGACGATCTTCGCGAAGCGGGGGTAGAGGCGTACATCGTCCTGGCCGCTGCCAGAGATGATCAGCGGGGTGCGCGCCTCATCGATCAGGACGCTGTCGGCTTCATCGACGATGGCGTAGTGGCGCTGCTTCTGGACGCGGCCTTCCTGGCTGGTGGCCATGTTGTCGCGCAGGTAGTCGAAGCCGAATTCGTTGTTGGTGCCGTAGACGACATCGGAAGCGTAGACCTCGCGGCGGTGAGCCATTTCGAGGAATTCGAATGAGGACTGGTCTGAGACCTTTTCGTCGTGGACGACGTAGGCGCTCTGGTTCTGGAGGATGCCAACGGACATGCCGAGGCGCATGAGCGCGGGGCCGTACCACTGGGCGTCACGGCGGGCGAGGTAGTCGTTGACGGTGACGAGGTGTGCGCCTTTGCCCTCGAGGGCGTTGACGTAGAGGGCGAGGGTGGCGACGAGGGTCTTGCCTTCGCCGGTGCGCATTTCGGCGATGGCACCGCGGTGGAGTGCGATGGCGCCGAGGATCTGGACGTCGTAGGCGCGCTCGCCGGTGCTGCGTGCAACGGCTTCGCGGGCGACGGCGAGGCCCTCGGTGAGGAGATCGTCGACGGTTTCGCCGGCCTCGAGGCGGGCGCGCAACTCGGCGGTCTTCGCGCTGAGGGCGTCGTCTGAGAGCGCCTCGAGGGTGGGAGCAAAACTGTTGACTTGATCGACGATGGGATGCAGGTCTTTGAGGGCGCGCTCGTTGGAGTCGCCACCAAAGATCTTGCGTCGGACAGCACCTAGCACGTGGCGCGCCTCCTTGCGGGATACCGATCCAGTGTAGGACGGGATTGGGCGTGAGGCGTTATGGGGTTGTACCTAGTTGGTGGTGGGGTGTCTTAGCGGAAGAGGGCGCCGACGGAGCCGCCGGAGTGGATGCGGTGGATGGCGTCGCCGATGAGGGGGGCGACGGAGATTTCGCCGACGGGGACGTTGGTGAATTCGCCGTGGATGAGGGGGAGGGAGTCCGTGAAGACGATCTGGTTGAGTTCGGGGATGTCCAAGGTGTCGAACGCTCTGGGGGCGAGGACGGGGTGGACGCAGGCGACGTGGACAGAGGTGGCGCCGCGTTCGCGCATGAGGCGGACGGCGGAGGCGACGGTGCCGCCGGTGAGGATTTCGTCGTCGACGATGATGCAGTCGTGGCCTTCGACTTCACCGATGAGGGTCATGGCTTCGGCCTGTTCTTCGTTGCCGATGCGGCGCTTGTCGACGATGGCGAGTTCGCAGCCGAGGCGCTTGGCGACATCGCGGGCGCGCTTGGCGCCGCCGACATCGGTGGCGACGACGACGGGGGAGGGGAGGCGTTCGCCGCGGAAGTAGTCGGCGAGCATGGGGAATGCGGTGAGTTCATCGACGGGGATGTTGAAGAAGCCCTGGATCTGGCCGGCGTGGAGATCGAGGGTGAGGACGCGGTCTGCGCCGGCGACTTCGAGGAAGTTGGCGACGAGGCGGGCGGTGACGGGGACGCGGGGTTGGTCTTTCTTATCGGAGCGGCCGTAGGCGTAGTAGGGGATGACGGCGGTGATGCGGCCGGCGGAGGCGCGCTTGGCGGCATCGATCATGATCAACAGTTCCATGAGGTTGTTGTTGACGGGTGAGACGCCGGGCTGGATGAGGAAGACGTCCTTCTCTCGGACGTTATCGAGGAAGCGGACGAAGATTTCTTCGTTGGAGAAGGCGAAGACTTCGCAGTCGCCGAGCGGGATTTCGAGGTGCCTGCAGACGGATTCGGCGAGAGCGCGGTGTGCGTTGCCGCTGAAGACGGCGATGTCGCGGAACGGCTGCATCGGTGGGGCCTCCCGCGCCGGCCATTCTGTATGAATTGGTAGTGTTCAGCCAACGCTGACCAGCGGATCCTGATGGTAGCATCCGGTCGCCGGAGGTTCGTGTGGTCTCGTAACACGTCGCGTAGCCGTCGCCGAGACGGTAGAATCTGAGCCGGCCGCGACGATGCGCGGACTGAGGGGGTTGATTGTGGACTTCAAATTCAACGAGGCGGAGCAGCAGTTCCGTGACGAGATGCGCGCGCTGTTAGCGGAGCAGCTTCCGGGGGACTACGCGGACCGAGCGTTTGTGGAGGATGTGCCCGAGGACGAGCGCGCCGCGCTGGCCGTGAAAATGACGAAGGCGCTGGCCGACCGGAAGTGGTTGGCGATGGCGTGGCCGGAAGAGCACGGCGGTATTGGCGCGGGCCACGTGCAGCAGATGCTGTACAAGGAAGAGGTTGCCTACAACTCGATGCCGAGTGGCAGCACGATGGGCGTGGACTGGGTGGGTCCGGCAATCATGCTGTTTGGGACGGACGAGCAGAAGGCGAAGTATCTGCCGAACATTGTGGGTGGCGTGGACCAGTGGTGCACGCTGTACTCCGAGCCGGGCGCCGGATCGGACCTGGCATCGCTGCAGACGCGCGCGGTACGCGATGGCGATGAGTGGGTGATCAACGGCAGCAAGATCTGGACGAGTGGTGGCCACACATCGAACATGGGTTGGCTGGCGGCGCGGACGGACCCGGATGCGCCGAAGCATCGCGGGATTTCGACGTTTGTGATGGACATGGATAGCCCGGGTATTGAGGTACGGCCGCTGGTGAACATGGCGGGCGAGCACTCGTTCAACGAGGTGTTCTTCGAGGATGTGCGGATCCCGGGCGAGAACCTGGTGGGCGTGGAGAACCGCGGCTGGTACCAGGTGGCGACGGCGCTGGACTACGAGCGCTCCGGCGTGGGCGCGTACGCCGGTGGCAAGCGGAACCTGGAGCGGCTGGTTGGCGTGGCGAAGGAAGACGATTCGCTGCTGAGCAACAATCCGACGGCGCGTTACGAGCTGGCGGACCGCTGGGTGGAGC
>JABIST010000199.1 GCA_018700215.1 Dehalococcoidia bacterium
CCAGATCGACGCCGGCGACCTCTCGCCCGCCGATCTGCTCGATGCCACATTCGCGCGCATCGAGCAGACGGATGCCCGCCTCAACTCGTTCGTCCGACTGATGAAGGACTCCGCCCGCGCCGAAGCTGCGGCCGCGACCATCCGCGCCGAGGCTGGCCAGCGCCGAGGGCCACTCGATGGCATTCCGATCGCCGTCAAAGACCTCTACGACACCGCCGGCGTCATCACCGCCGGCGGCACCGCCGCCTACAACGAGCGCGTTCCCTCCGAGGATGCGACCGCCGTTCGCATGCTTCGCGAGGCCGGCTCCGTCATCGTCGGCAAGACCAACACCCACGAACTCGCTCTCGGCGGCACCACCAACAACGCCCACCACGGCCCCACCCACAACCCGTGGAACCTGGAGCACGTCCCCGGCGGCTCCTCCGGTGGCTCTGGCGCCGCCGTCGCCTCTGGCCAGGCCCTCGGCGCGCTCGGCTCCGATACCGGCGGTTCCATTCGCATTCCCGCAGCCTTCTGCTCGATTACCGGCCACAAGCCCACCTACGGCCTCGTCGGCCGCGGCGGCGTCCTCCCGCTCTCGCTCACTCTCGATCACGCCGGCCCCATGGCTCGCACGGCCGAGGACTGCGCCATCATGCTCGCCGCCATCGCCGGACCCGACCCTCGCGACCACGACTCCGCCAACCGCGACAGCGAGGACTACGCGGCCGGCATCGGCGATGGCATCGATGGCATGCGCTTCGCCGTCATCCCCAGCCTGCTCGAGGGCTGCGCAGACGCCGTTCTTCAGAACTTCGAACACTCGCTCGAGCTGCTGCGCGAACTCGGTGCCACCATCGAGCGCCGTGAACCGATCCAGGGCGAAGACAACTGGCGCGCCCGCGTCGCCGCGATCATCCTCGCAGAGGCCGGCACCTATAACGAGACCGCGCTCCAGGGCAACGGCATCGCCGAACCCCAGAAGCACCGTATGCTCGCCGGTCTCGAGACCCCCGTCGCCAGCTACATTCGGGCGCTGGAATTCCGCAAGCACGTCGAGTCCGCCTACGAATCCCACCTCGTCGGCATCGACGCCTACGTCACCCCCACCTCCCCGATCGTCCCCGAACCAATCGCCGAAGACCCCACCGAGGAGCGCCCACCCCAGGCGAAGTTCCGCAACACCTCCGTCTTCGACAACACCCACCAGCCCTCGATCAGCGTTCCCAACGGCTTCGATGCTGATGGCCTCCCCACCGGCCTGATGATCTCCACCGCACTGTTCGAGGACGCTCGCGCCCTCCGCATCGGCCACGCCTACCAGCAAGCCACCCAGTTCCACCTCCAGCGTCCATCGCTATAGGGCCCCTCCGGGCGCGCTTGGCTGCTCCGCCCCCTAACATCGAGCCATGCCAGCGCTGCCGGACGCCCCACCAGAACTCGTGCTCACCCGCGACGAACCCCTCGCTCGCCACACCTACATGCGCCTCGGTGGCCCCGCCGCCTACTTCGCCGAGCCCGACACCATCGAGGAGCTGCGTCGTCTCGCCGAGTGGGCGCGCTCGGTCAACCTTCCGCTCCGCGTCCTCGGCGGCGGCTCCAACGTCCTCATCGCCGACGAAGGCATCGAGGCCGTCGTGCTCTCCCTCCGCCGTGCTTGCGGAGACACCACCTTCCAGGGCACGCGAGTCACCGTCGGAGCCGGAGTCATGCTCCCCGCGTTCGCCCGTGCTGCCGCAGCCCACAACCTCGGTGGTCTCGAATTCGCGATCGGCATCCCCGGCACCGTCGGTGGTGCGCTCCAGAGCAACGCCGGCATCAGCGACCGCCGCGAGATCGGCCCGCTCGTCGACTCCGTCGAGCTGCTGCGCGCCTCCGAGGTCATCACCCTCTCCCGCACTGAGCTGCGCTTCGACTACCGCACCTCCAACCTCCGAGGTTCCGGTGACATCGTTCTCGAAGCCACGCTCGCCCTCGAATCCCGCCCCCGCGAGGAGTGCGAGGCCGAGATGAAGCGTCTCCTCGAAGCCCGCCAGGCCACCCAGCCCACCGCCGAGCGCAACGCCGGCTCCATTTTTCGCAACCCCGACGGCGACGCCGCCGGTCGCCTGATCGAAGCCGCCGGCTGCAAAGGCCTCTCCGTCGGCGGCGCTCAGATCAGCGAGCTGCACGCCAACTTCATCGTCCACGACGGCTCCGCCACCGCCGCCGATATCGCCGCGCTCATGCTCGAGGTCCAGCGCCGCGTCCTCGACGCCGCCAGCGTCCGCCTCACCCCCGAGGTCGAGTGGTGGGGCGACGGTGAGCCGCCGGCAGTCTTCCGAGGCGACGCATGATCTCGCTACCGCTGCGCCTGTCGCCGCTGCTGCTGGCTGTTGCCCTGCTCGCCGCCTGCAACTCCGGCGAGGCCGATCCCATCTCCGAACCCACCAGCGTCCCAGTCGTGCACACCCCCACGCCCGCACCCGTCGCCGTCCAGATCGCCGACCCCGTCGAACGCGACCGCATCGCCGCCGCACTCGGCTCCGCCCCCGGAATCGAGGTCACCGAGAACGCCGCCACTGCCGCCATGACAATCACCGACGAACCCCTCGACGGCTCCGAGCTGTTCGTTCTCGCTCGCTGGGCCGCCGTCACCGATCAGCGCCGCGACGTCCTGGAACTCACTCGCGACGAAGTCGTGCGCGCCCTCCGAGGTGAAGCCACCGACTGGTCCGAGTTCGGCGGCACCGCCACCCCGATCGTTCCCCTGCTCCCAGCTTCCCAGGCCGCTGGCATCGCTTCCGCACTCGGCATCTTGCCGGCTGAGATACCGGCCACCGTCCCCGACGACGAACTACTCGACCTCGTCGCTTCAACCCCCGGCGCACTCGCGCTCGTCCAGCCCGAAGATCTGCGACTCGGCCTCCTCGCCCTCGTCGTCGACGGTCACGACCCCTACCGCGATCCCGCCAACGACTCCCCACTCCGCGACGCCCGCTGGATCGCCGCCGATGGCCCCGAGCGCGCCGCCCAGCTCGCCGCCATCGTCGGCCTCGAGTCGGCTCCGAACTTCGACCCAGCGGGCATGATCGCCACTGGCGAGCTGATCCCTGCCCGCTGCACATACGAGGCGCTCGTTGAGGTCGGTCGCCTCGGTGCGATGTTCGATGGCACCGGTGACCTACTCGCCGCAGCCGATGTCGCCGTCTCCCCGCTCGAGGTCAGCCTCACCGATCGCTCCGTCCCCACGCCCTGCATCGAGACCTTCGCGCTGCAGGGCCCCGCCGAGGCCGCCACGGTCTTCGCCGAAGCCGGGATCGATGTCGTGATCACCGCTGGCAACCACGCCATGGACTGCTGGGAGGGCTGCAACCCCACCCTCGCCCTGCTCGACACCATCGATAATCTGAGCGGCGCCGGCCTCGTCAGCGCTGGCGCCGGTGCGAATCTCGAGGCGGCCCGTGCCCCTGGCCTCTTCACCGTGCAAACGCTCGATGGCCCCGTCAGCTTCGCCTTCCTCGGCTACGACTCCATCGCCGCCGCCTTCTACGGCGCCGGTCCGGACAACGCCGGCACTGCCCCCCTGGAAACCGCCTATCTCCGCGAGGATGTCGCAGCCGCGCTGTTGCTCGCCGACCACGTCCTCGTTGGCGCAGGTTGGGGAGTGGAGTACACCTCGGACCCCATCGCCTTTCAGCAGGAGAACGCCCTCGCGGCCATCGATGCCGGAGCCACGGTCGTCCTCGGCAACCACCCCCACTGGGTTCAGGCCGTCGAACATGTGCCCGCGGACCAGCGCCCCGCTCCGGCACTCGGGCAACCGCCCGAGGCCAGCGATGCGCTGATCGCCTACTCCTTCGGCAACTTCGTCTTCGATCAGAGCTGGTCTGTCGAAACCACCCAGGGCATGGCGATGGAACTCGGATTCACCGCCAACCGGCTGCTCGGTTACCGCATCCGCCCCGTCGTCATCTACGGAGTACCCGAACTCCATCGCGGCCTCTACCGCCCCGAGTTCGTCGATCCCGCCACCGAGGGCCGCCCGATCCTCGACCGAATCTGGGACGCGCAAGACCGCCTGCCCGAGCGCTAGCGCCGCCTAGAAATCGCCCCGCGCGGCAGCGCGATCAGAAATCGCCCCGCGCGGCAGCGCGATCAGAAATCTAGAGCCGTCCACGGTGCCCGTTCCGTGCGGAACATCGCATCCGCCTTCGCCACCGCACCCGCAACCTGCTCCTGCACCCGCCCTGCACGCGCCAGCGTCGAGAACGACACCCCGCCGAGGTACGCCGCCGCCAGCGCATCCGCGCCCAGCTCCAGCTCCGGCGCATCATCCGAGGTCGCGCAGCTTGTCGTCCCGTCCTCGTCAGCTCCCAGTGCGTACCGACCGTCGTTCCACGGGCAGAACTCGTCCCGCACCCCCAGCACCAGCCGCCCGGCTGCCGAGTATGTCCGAGCCGCCAGCGCCGCAGGTACATCCACCAGCCGCAGCCAGATCGCGTCGAACACGTCGCGCTCCAGCCGGCGCATGTCTTGCAACATCCACGGCAGTGCGTCATCGATCGGTCGATGTGCTGCCACCACCTTCTCGATCAGATCGACTCCGAAGATGAACCGCCACAACCCCTCGTGCGCCTCGGTCGTCGTCGCGTAAAGCGACTTCACCGATAGCTCGCGAATACTCCGTGCACTCTCGAAGCCGCCCACCTTGTAAGAGGCGAACCCTTCCACCTCACCGTCCCGCTCGAACACCACTCGGAACGGCTCCTCCTTCTGATTCTCCTCGCTCCAGCCGCCCTCCCCGTACTGGGCGTTCCACCACCCGTCGGCCGGCTGCAACATCCCCGATGTCGACCCCACGACGCGCTGATACAGCTCGGGGAATCGCTCGAGCGCCTGCGCGCGGTCGACGAACCGCACCCGCCCGGCGCCCTCCTCAGGAGCTGGCTTCGCGAGGTCTGCCCGCACCCGCTCGATCTGCCACGTCTCCTGCGGGATCGCCATCCCGTACCCGAATCGCCCGTAGATCACCGTCTCCGAAGCCCACAGCGCCGCCAGCACCTCGCCCCGCGCCCGCACGTCATCGAGCTGTCGGCGCATCATCGAGCTGAGCACACCACGTCGCCGATGCGTCGGAAGCACGGACACCGCCGTGACCCCCGCCGTCGGCACCATCGCCCCGCCGGGCACATGCATCGAGTACGTATTGACGGCGGTCGTCCCCACCATTTGCCCGTCCTCGATCGCCACCAGCGTTCGGTCGAACTCTGTCCGAGCGCACCATCCCGCCAGCTCTCCGGGCTCAGGCACATTGCTGAAACCGGCGAACGGCACCTGGTTCCACTCGTCGTGCTCGTCCTCGGAAATCGGGCGCAGTTCATCCACCATCACGTCACCTACTCATGCGTCACAGATATTCGAAGTCCAAATAGTCTACGCCGGGCCGAGGATCGTCCCATCCGCCATCAGCGCCGCGATCTCGTCCGCACCGATCCCTGCCTCCAGCAGTACCTCCGAGGTGTCCGCGCCGAACACCGGCGCATGTCGCCGCGCCGCCGGCGGCGACTTCGACATCCGAACCACCGGCCCCACCACCCGCTGCGGCCCCGTCACCGGGTGCACGAGGTCGGACATCATCCCCATCGCCTCAACCTGCGGATCGTCACCCATCTCCTCCGCGAAATGCACCACCGAGGCTGGCACACCTACTTCGTCGAACCGCCGCACCCACTCGTCGGCCGTCTCCTCGTACATCCGCGCTTGCACCCGCTCCTGCCACGCGGCGAACTCGTCTGGCCAGCCGGGGTCAGCAGCATCGAAGTCCGCGTCGTCTGTCGGATCGTCAATCCCCAGCACTCGACGCACCCCCACCCGGTTCGCCCGCGTCAACGAACCCAGCACCACGGCACCCTCCTTCGTGTGGTAGCCGCGGTAGTAGAGCCGCTGCGTTGTGTAGCGCGTGAAGTGATCCGCCCGCACCCCAATCGCCTCCGAGTACGGTCGCCCCGCGTGCTGCACTTCGTGAATCTGCGCCACCATCGGATCACGCAGCGTCGCGTCGTGCACCGGCTCCTGCATCACATGCCGCGACAGCAGATCCAGCGCTGTCTGCAACAAGGACACCTCCAGCACCTGCCCCTCGCCCGTCTGCGCCCGGTGATACAGCGCCGATGACACCCCCATCGCCACCACCAGCGCCGATGCACGGTCCGCGTACGGTGCGCTCTGGATGAACCGAGGAGCCCCGTTCTCCTCGGTCTTCCCCTCCGTCGCCATCAGCCCGCTGTACGCCTGCGCCACAATGTCCGAACCCGCCCGGTTCGACTCCGGCCCGCCCCTGCCGAACCCGGTGATGTTCACGTAGATCAGGTCCGGCCGGATCGCGCTCAGCGTCTCGTAGTCAATCTCCAGCCGCTCCGCCACGCCCGGCCGGTAGTTGATCGTCACCACATCGAACGTCGGGATGATCCGATGGATCAGCGCGCGCCCCTCGGGCCGCTGCAGATCTACCACCAGCCCCCGCTTGCCTCGATTCAGCGACTGGAAGTACTTCCCCTCGTTCGGCACCACCGCCATCGTGTTCCGCCGGTCGTCACCTCGAGGCGGCTCCACCTTCACCACGTCCACGCCCAGGTCGGACAGGTACACCCCCGCCACCGGCCCCGCGATGATCTGCGAGAACTCCAGCATCCGCACGCCGGCCAGCGGCCCCGTTGGTGTCTGCGACGGTTCGCTGTCGGTCACTGCTGCGCCCTTCTCTCAGATGGCGCATCATAGGCGCGCTGCGCGGACTGAGCACCGCTTCCGAGGAGTACCGACATGGACTGGAACGACACCCCCGAGCAGGCCGCCTTCCGCGACGAAGTCCGCGCGGTCATCGAGCAGCGCCTCCCCCCGCGCTACCAGGCGCTCGCGCAGAGCGCCCACGAGGGTGAGCGCCAGTGGGAATTCGATCGCAAGTCCGAAGATCCCGAGGCACGTCAGGCCGCGTCCGAGTGGGCCACCGCACTCTCCGAGCAAGGCTGGGTCGCCCCCCATTGGCCCTCCGAGTACGGCGGCGCAGGCCTCTCCGTCACCAAGCAGTTCGTCTTCCGCCAGGAGATGGCGGAGCACGCCGCCCCCGCGGTCGGCGGTTCCGGCGTCAGCCTGCTCGGCCCCACCCTGATCGTCCACGGCACTGAAGAGCAGCGGCAGAAGTACCTCCCGCCCATCCTCGCTGGCCAGACCACCTGGGCGCAGGGCTACTCCGAACCCGGCGCTGGCTCAGACCTCGCCTCGCTCCAGACCCGCGCCGTCCGCGATGGCGACGAATGGGTCGTCAACGGCCAGAAGATCTGGACTTCCGGCGCGCACGCCGCCGACGCCATCTTCGCCCTCGTCCGCACCGAGCCCGAGGCCCCGAAACACCGAGGCATCTCCTTCGTCGTGATCGACGACATTCACACCCCCGGCATCTCCCTACGCCCACTCACCAACATGAACGACAAGCACTACTTCAACGAAACCTTCTTCGAGGATGTGCGAGTCCCCGCCGACAATCTCGTCGGCGAAGAGAACCGCGGCTGGTACGTCGGCATGACCCTGCTCGACTTCGAGCGCTCGAATATTGGCGGTGCCGTCGGCGCCCGCCGCACCCTCCGCGCCCTGATCGACCACGCCAAGGACGACTCGGTGCCTACCGCTATGCACCACACCGGCGGCACGGCCGTCCGCACCGAGATCGCCAATCGCTACATCGAGACCGAAGTGATGTTCCAGTTCTCGTTCCGCATCGTCTCGATGCAGGAGCACGGCATAATCCCCAATTACGAGGCCTCCACCGCCAAGCTCTTCAACTCAGAACTCGTCCAGCGCCTCGCCCTCACCGGCACCCGCGTCTTCGGCCTCCACGCCAACCTCGGTGACGAATCCACCGCCCCCGGCGAATTCGCCCGCGCCTACCTCGCCGCCGTCCCCGCCACCATCCGCGGCGGCACCTCCGAGGTGCAGCGCAACATCATCGCCACCCGCGGCCTCGAACTCCCGAGGGGTTAACCCCGCACCCGCCGCACCGCCCGACGCAACGGCGGCCCCAGCACCTTCCGAGGTGTCACGCTCAGCCCTCGCACCTGCTGATGCAGCAGCCGTCGCACGCCGATCTCCCGAAGTGGCACCTTCCGCTCCAGCACCCCGTCTGTCGTTCGTTCGAGGATCGCCAGACGCAGCTCTTCCGAGGTCCGCCCGGCGAATGTCGTGTACGCGCTCCCCACCAGCTCCGTGAAGTGCGCGTCCGAACCGCCCGTGATCGCCAGCCCGTAGCGCTTCTCGTTCAGCCGCCGCGCTCGATGCGTATCCCAGCCGAACATCGTCGGGTTCGCCAGCTCGATCCCGTCCGGATGTACCGAGGCGTCGTCGATCGCCAGCGTGCGCTCCAGCCGCCGCCGCCCGATCGAGCGCGTTAGCATCGAGAACGGGTGTGGCAGCACCGCCAACCCACCCTGCTCGTGGATCGCCGCCACCGTCTCTTCCAGCGACCGGAACGACCGCAGCGGCTCGTCCACCCAGAGCCCCAGCAAATGCCCCTGCCGCGTCGTCACTTCGATGCCGGGCACGAAATCGAACGAGTAACTCCCCCGCGCATGCACCTCGCGCGCCAGCAGCGCGCCTTCAATGTCGTCGTGGTCCGTCACCGCCACCACGTTCAGCGTCCCCATCGACTCGATCTGGGCGAAGATCGCCGCAGCGTCCCCCATCCCATCGCCGTGCGCGGTGTGGATCTGCAGGTCGGCGCGTCCAGGGCGTGCTGTCGTCGCTTCGCTCATCCGCGCCAGTGTACGAGGCTCATTCGCTCCACCCGTGGCGCCGAAATCAGACCCCGTGTACAAACGAACGCACCATGCCGGAATCCACCCAGCAACCCGTCTCGTTCCTCGTCGTCGGCGGTCGCGTCGTTGACCCCGCTTCCGGTCGCGACGAAGTCGCTGACCTGCTGATTGTCGACGGGCGTATCTCCGAGGTAGGTCCCGGCATCGCTACTGCTCACCCCGATGTGGGCCAGGTCGAGGCTACCGGCCTCCTCGTCACCCCCGGCTTTGTCGATCTTCACACCCACCTCCGCACCCCCGGCCAATCCCACAAAGAAACCATCGCCTCTGGCACCGCCGCTGCGGCTGCCGGCGGCTACACCACCATCGTTCAGATGCCCAACACCCAGCCACCGTTCGACACCCCGGACCGGCTGATCGGCGCCACCCACCACGCACAGAACGAGGGCATCATCCGCGTCCTGACCGCCGGCACCATCACCGTGGACCGCGCCGGTCACGAGGTTGCTCCCATCGCCGAACTCGTCGCCGCCGGCGCCGTCGCCATCAGCGATGACGGCGACTTCGTCGATGACGCGCTCGTCATGCATGCCGCCTACGAACTCGCTGCCCAGGTAGGTGTTCCCGTCTCCCAGCACTGTGAGTCACCCGCGCTCGTCAACAGCGGCTTCGCCCACCTCGGTGACGTGTCCAGGCAGCTCGGCATCCCCGGCCGCCCCGCCAGCGGTGAAGATGCCGCCGTCGCAAGGGACATCGCGCTCGCGGACATCACCGGCGGCCACGCCCACCTCCAGCACCTCAGCTCCGCCGGTGCCGTCATGCTCGTCCGCGCCGCCAGGGCTCGAGGGATCCACGTCACCGCAGAGGTCACCCCGCACCACCTCATCCTCACTGACCAGGCGCTGCTCAGCCCGCGCGACAACCACCCGTACGACACGCTTGCGAAGTGCAACCCACCGCTGCGCACCGCCCTCGATGTCGCCGCCTGCGTCGAAGCCCTCGCTGACGGCACGATCGATGCCATCGCCACCGACCACGCCCCTCACGCCGCCAACGAGAAGCAGACCACCCTTGAGGCCGCCCCGCCCGGCATGATCGGCCTCGAGACCGCCTTCTCGATCGGCCTCCAGCTCGTCGCTGC
>JABIST010000217.1 GCA_018700215.1 Dehalococcoidia bacterium
CAGCTCCACCAGCTGTCGCAGCGCCCCCTTCGCGTCCGCCTCAATCCCAATCTGCGGCGTCGCCGTCTTCCCAATCTGCTCCGGATCAATGTCCACCTGGATCAGCGGAGTCTCCACCGGCAGCGTCACACCCATTCGAGGGTTCAGCAGGAATCGCGAACCCACCACCAGCACCGCGTCCGCCGTCGTCAGCAGCTCCCGAGTCGGCAGCATCCCCGTCAGCCCTCGAGGTTCGCGATCCGACAGCGCCCCGCGCCCGTTACTCGACATCACCACCGGCGCCTCAAGCATGCTCGAAAGTGCCCGCAGTTCCTCCCACGCTCCCGAGGACAACACACCCCCGCCGGACCAGATCACCGGCCGCTCAGCCTGACCCAGCACCTCTGCCGCCTGCCGCAGCAGATCCGGATCGCCCGGTGAATCCACGGAGCGGTCCCAGTCCTCCGGCTCCAGCAGCGTCACATCAGCCACCAGCTCCAACACATCCGGCGGTACCTCAATCTCCACCGGACGCGGCCGCCCGGTCCTCAACGCCTGAAACGCACGACGAACCATCCCCGGAATCTCCTCCGGCCGCATCGCTCGCTCCGCGGACTTCGTCACGGACGAAATCATCTCCAGCTGGTTGTTAATCTCGTGCAGCGCACCAAACCCCTTGCCAATCTGATCTGAGGCAATCTGCCCCGTCACACACAGCACCGGCGAGCTGCACGCATACGCTGTCGAAAGCCCGGCCGCCGCGTTCAACAGCCCCGGACCCGGCACCACCAGGCTCGTGCCAACCCGACCGGTCGTCCGCGCATAGCCGTCCGCCATATACGTCGTCGCCTGCTCATGCCGAGGGTGAATCACCTGGAAGTGCTCCCGCTCCTCCCACAGCGCATCGATCGCGAAATCGAGCTGGATGCCCGGTAGCGCGAAGATCGTCTCGAGCCCCTCGATCTTCAGCGACTGAATCAGCGCCTGTCCGCCAGTCATCTGCATCTGCTGCTCCTACCACTCGCCTTGATGTCACCCTTGGATATGTCAGCGCATCATACGAGGTCTCACCTCAGTTCCGACGACCCGCCCCGGGCACACACCAGTCGCTTGGCCTACACTGCGCCAGCGGGAAACACACCCGCTCCCACGACACGAATTCGGCAAGGGGTCTCCGATGGGCAAGCTAGATGGCAAGGTCGCCGTAGTCACCGGAGCAAGCCGTGGCATCGGCCAGGCAATCGCTGAACTCTTCGCCGCCGAAGGCGCAAAAGTCGTCTGCGCCGCGCGTACGGTCGCCGAGGGCGATCACAAGATGCTCGAAGGCTCGCTCAACCGCACCGTCCAGAACATCAAGGATGCTGGCGGCGAGGCGACCATGGTCCAGGCCAACGTCTCCGAAGAAGACGACTGCGTGAAGCTGATCGACGAGGCCAACGCCGCCTACGGCCCGGTCGACATCCTCGTCAACAACGCTGCCCTCAACTACTACATCCCTATCGTCGACTACCCGACGAGCCGCTGGGAGCGCTGCTTCGCTATCAACGTGCATGCCCCCTTCATCCTCTCCAAGCTCGTCCTCCCGGACATGATCGAGCGCAACAGCGGCGCCATCGTCAACATCTCCTCCGGCGCCGCCATCGGCCCCGGCCGCGGCCCCTACGAGGACCAGACCGCCCGTGGCGGCACCATGTACGGCGCATCCAAGGCCGCACTGGAGCGCATATCGCAAGGACTCGCCCAGGAAGTCTCCGCACACAACATCGCCGTCTCTGCGCTGTCGCCGTCCCAGGTCGTCCCCACACCAGGCACCGTCTTCCACAAGCTCGTCGAAGGCATGGACGACCCACGTGGCGAATCGCCGGAGTACATGGCCCGCGCCACCCTGCTGCTCGCCAGCGAAGGCGCTGATAAGGTCAGCGGCCGCGTCACCTACAGCCAGCAGATCCTCAAAGAGTTCGGCTGGATCGATGAGGCAAAGGGGACTGGCGTGGACTCGGGTCGAGTCGGCTCCGGTTACTCTCAGATCTAACCGCTCCCGACCATCCGGGATCAGCAACAACGTTCCCGCACCATCGGGAATTGAAAGAGTAAGGAGGCGCACGCATGCATGAAGCGTTGCGCCCGCTCGGCGACATCCGACCGCTCGATAACCCCGTGCTGCTCGCCTCCCTGAGCGGCTTCACGGACGCCACTGGTGCCGCCGTCACCGCCATCGATCACCTCGCCGAAGAGTGGAACGCCGAGCCGCTCGCCGAAATCGAGGCCGAGCACTTCTTCGACTTCACCGTCCAGCGACCCCGCGTCGGCCTCGTCGATGGCGAACGAGTTGTCACCTGGCCAGAGAACCGCTTCTACGTCGCCCGCCCGGACGGCGCGGACCGTGACTTCATCTTGCTCGCTGGCGTCGAACCACACCTCCGCTGGCGCGAATTCACCACGCTCATCGCGGATTTCGTCGGCGAACTCGGCTCCACCACCAGCATCACGCTCGGCGCTCAACCCTCCGGTGTCCCCCACACCCGTCCGGTGCCGCTCTCACTCTCCGCGTCGGACCCATCGTTCGAAGAGCTGTTCGGCCTCAAGGCGCCAGCGTCGCGCTACCAGGGACAGACCGGCGTTGTCGCCGTGCTCAACCTCGCGCTCCGCGCCCGCGGCTGGGACAACGCCTCGCTCTGGGCCATGGTTCCGCACTACATCAGCGCCGGCCCCAACCCAAACGTCGCCATCTCCATCATCGAGCTGATCGACCGTAGCTTCGGCACCACAACAGACCTCACCTCCCTCCGCGAGGAAGCCGATCAGTTCGAGGACCAGGTCCGCTCCGTCCTCGCAGACTCAGAGGAAGCCGCCGCCTACGTCCGCCAGCTCGAAGAGCAGTTCGATACCAACCAGCCGCCACTCCCCGCCCCGCAGGACCAGCGTCCCGAGGAACTGCCAGACGCCGAAGACCTCCTCGGAGACCTCGAACGCTTCCTCAAAGACCAGCGGCAAGACGACGACTAACTGACCCCATGCCCTCCTCGCTCGAACTCCTCGGACGGCGCCTCCGCGACGCCCCCTCGTTCATCCGCTTCGCGCTCGTCGGCGGTAGCGCCACGGTCGTCGATTTCACCTTCTTCAACATCATCCTCGGCGGACGCGGCGACCCAACCACCTTCCATCTGCTCGTCGCCGCAACCACCGGCTTCAGCTTCGCCACCTACACCAGCTACCAGCTCAACTCCCGCTTCACGTTCCATGCCGCCCGCTCCCCCAGCGCACTCGGCCGCTACGTCGGCATCGCGCTCGGCGGCCTCCTGATCCACAACGCAACGCTGCTCTTCCTCCGAGGTCAGCTCGATCCGAGTACCGTGATCGAACTCAACGCCGTGAAATTCGGCGCGCTCGGTGCCTCCTTGATCTGGAACTACCTTGGCTATCGGCACATCGCCTTCCGTGCCTGACTCACCGCAGCCCGCGCTGCCCGCTGGCGCAGCCGTCTCCGTGGTGATCCCCGCCTACAACGAGGAACAGCGCATCACCTCCACCCTCGATCGCTTGATCGCGGACGCAGCCCCCTTCCGCATCCTCGAGATCGTCGTTGTCGACGACGGCAGCTCCGACCGCACCGCCGCGCTCGTCACTGCCAGCGCGCACGCCTCGCCGCTCCCCATCCGCCTCGTCCAGCTCCCAAACAACCGAGGCAAAGGCGCCGCACTCCGCGCCGGCGTCACCGCAGCCGTTGGCGATTATGTCGTGTTCGTCGACGCCGATCTCTCCGCAACCCCCAGTGCCATCCCCCGCGCCCTCGACATCATCGAGGCCGGCGCCGACGTCGTGATCGGCACGCGCCTCTCCGCCGAAGGCGTCGACTTCCGACGTACCCAGCCGCGCATCCGCCAGATCTCTGGCCACATCTTCGTCTTGCTCCGCCGGCTCATCGTCGGACTGCCCTACGCCGACACCCAGTGCCCCTTCAAGCTCTTCACCAGAGCAGCCGCACAGCTCGTCTACCCCGAAGTACGGACCGACGGCTGGTCATTCGATGTAGAGCTACTCGCGCGCGCGCGGAAGCACGATCTGCGAATCGTCGAGCTACCAATCCTCTGGGGGCATGTCAGCGGATCACAGCTCCACGTCGGTCCGCGCACCGCGCTCAGCGTGATCTGGGAACTCATCGCTATCCGCACCCGTGTTGGGCGCGCCTAGTCAGTAAGTGATTGAGATTGATCGGGAGGGTGTCGTTGCTACACTGACTGTTCGCCGAAGGAGTGTAGCTCAGCTGGCAGAGCAGCGGTCTCCAAAACCGCCGGTCGGGGGTTCGAGTCCCTCCACTCCTGCCAGCGGACCCGCCCAGGTGGTGGAATTGGCAGACACGCTGTCTTGAGGGGGCAGTGCCCGAAAGGGCGTATGAGTTCGAGTCTCATCCTGGGCACCAAACCAACTCCTCCGGTATAGCGTGTAAG
>JABIST010000091.1 GCA_018700215.1 Dehalococcoidia bacterium
GGCCGCGCCGTTCGTCCCCGCCGGGCCTGCCGCACCCGCGTTTCGCTTCGCTCCGCCTCCAGGTCTTCGAGACGTGCTCGCGCTTCCGTTCCCGTTCGCTGCTCCCGAGCGCTTCCCCACCGGTCGCAGCTCCTGCTCCAGCGCCGCCTCTCGACGAATCGTCGCCATCGCACGCCGCAACCAGGTCCGCCGCTCATCCTCGTCCAGCGACCGGTATCCCCGAGCTGGCAGCGCCGCCACCATCCGCAGCAGCGGCGACCCTGGCTGCTCGTCCTGCGCGTGCACACGCAGCAGCTCATCCAGCCCACCAGCGATCAGCGCGTCCGCCGCGCCAGCCTCCAGCTCGTTGGACAGCACCGTTCCAAGGCGTCCGAGGTCAGCGCTCATCAGTCGCGCCTTCGCCGAGCGTGTCTCATCGCATCCTCAAACCGGGGAGAGAGCCATATCTTACCGCGTGAGCCGTGCTACTCCACTGTCAGCGAGCGCGCCGCCCAGAGCCGTTTCGCCTCATCTTGCAGTCCAACGCCCGAGGGCAGCGACCGGGCCTCATGTTCCACTCGATCGGGGAAGACCTTCAGCATTCGGTACCCGGATGGGTCGGCGCGTGGGGCCAGCCCCACCGCCGTCGTGGTGATCTGCTGCAGCCCGTCCATCGAGTCCAGTGCGTTCCCGTGGATGTGCCCGGCCAACAGCGTCTGTAGGTTCCCCGTCTGCGCGATTTCGCGCAGCGTCTGTCGCTGTTCGGGTGCCAGCGCCAGCGAGGCTGCTGGGTGATGCTCATCCAGGAACCACGGGTGATGCGAACAGACGATCGGCACCTGATCGAGCCGGTCAGCCGCCGCCAGCTCCGCTTCCAGAAACTCAAGATTCGCGGCGCGCTCCGCCAGCACCAGCTCAGGGCGGTCGATGCTCGTGCTGTTGATCACGACGAGCCGCAGACGACCATGCTCCGTCGAGTAGCGGTCGGGGCCGAACGATTCCCGATACCGCGCGAGCGCCTCCGGCGTCGGTCGAAACGTGTCTGGAGCCACATCGTGGTTCCCAGGCACCCAGTGGATCGGGATAGCGGGATCGAGCCGCCCCGCGATCTCACGCACCAGCCCCAGCTCCTCGTCGCTATCCCAGTGCTGGATCATGTCGCCGCAAACCACCACGCAGTCTGGTCGCAGCTCGTTCGCAGCGTCGATCGCCTCGCCAAACAGCACCCGCTCGCGCTCGTGCCCCACGATCTCCGGCAGCTCTAGCGCGTCGTGTCCCTGTGCCACCAACCGCTCGCTGTTGGCAAGCCCTCGCTCGAACACGGCGCGATACAGGCCGATCTGCGGATCGGATAGTACGAGCACACGCGCGAGTGGCGCCTCAGTCGTCATCTCGCGCATCCTAGCGATCGTCCTCTGGTGTGTCTCCACATCGGCTCCGGTGACTTCGATCAGCCTCCCTGATGGACGCACCCTCCCGAGGATTGCTAGGCTTTGTATTCGCCCATCGGCACAAAGAACTTCAAACACCCACACCACGGGAGCGCGTGATGTCCGGTATCTTGCGACTCGGCACGAAGAAGACCAGCTTCGGCCGTCGAATCCGCCACAAGCACTCTGGTGCCTGGGAGCGCAAAGCCCCCAAGACCGGTCGCCAGTTCAAGCCGAACACCCACAAGAAGCGCATGTTCGTCAATGGGAAGTGGCAGCGTGTCCTCGTGGACACCAACTACCTCCGCACCGAGATGAAGAACATGCAGAAGAACGGCGTTCCCTACTAGCGGAACGCCCCCCAAACGTTAGACGACTCCCCGCCCCGTCCCGCCCGACGGGGCGTTTCATTTAACCCGTCGGCACGATGAGCACAGGCGATGCTACAGACAGCGCTCTGACGACAGCTACGGAGCGGGTCGAGCGCCTCACTAGGCCGAGGGCGCACCAATTGCCGCACGCAGCTCCGCCACCGCTTCCGAGGGCGCCTGATGCTCGTTGAACACCGCCGACCCCGCCACCAGCACATCCGCACCCGCTGCCACGCACTGACCGATGTTGTGTGACTTCACTCCGCCATCGATCTCGATCGTGAAGTCGGGCCGTCCGAGGGCGTCCGCCGCCTGCCGGATCGCGGTCACCTTCGCCAGCAGCTCTTCCTTCAGCGACTGACCGCCCCAGCCCGGGCGAATCGTCATCACCGTCACCTGCTCGATCTCCGGCAGCAGCTCCACGATCGCCGACACCGGCGTCTCCGGCGAAATCGCGATCGCTGGCGCGCACCCCAGCGCTCGAAGCTGCGCGATCAGGTCGCGACACCTGTCGAGGTCGCGCGCTGCCTCGAAGTGAAAGATCTGCGTCCCGGCGCCCAGCTCCGCGAAGCCATCGAAGTGTTCCTCCGGCCGCTCCACCATCAGATGCATCTCCACCGGCAGGCTCGTCGCGGCCTTCACTGCCGCCATCACCTCGGTGCCGAAGCTCAGCGGCGGCACGAAGTGTCCATCCATCACGTCCAGGTGCATCAGATCCACGCCCGCCGCCTCCGCCGCGCGCACCTGCTCGGCGAGCCGTCCGAAGTCCGCCGTCAAGATCGAGGGCGCAATCCGAATCCGCCCCTCGCTCATTTCGCCGACTCCTCGGCATCCAGCCGTGCGCGTGCGGCGTCCCGCGCCGACGCTACCGCCCTCGGCGCCGTGCCACCCGGCACATCCCGCGCCGCCAGCGAAGCAGCGAGATCGATTGCCAGCACGTCCTCGTCGAACGCCTCGTGCGCCTCGCGGTACTCCTCGATCGAAAGCTGTTCGAACGTCTTCCCGTCCCGCTCGCACTTCGCCACGAGCTGCCCCACCGCCTCGTGCGCATCACGGAACGGCACCCCCCGCTTCGCGAGGTAGTCCGCCACGTCCGTCGCCAGCGCGAAATCGGCCACCGCCGCCGTCGCCCCGCGCTCGCCGTCGAACGTCATCGTCGGCAGCATCGCCGTCATCACCCGCAGCGAGATCAGCAGCGTGTCGACGGTGTCGAACAGCGGCTCTTTGTCCTCTTGATTGTCCTTGTTGTAGGTCATCGGTTGACTCTTCAGCAGCGCCAGCGACTGCATCAGGTTCCCGATCACTCGCGCGCTCTTGCCCCTCGTCAGCTCCGCCACGTCCGCGTTCTTCTTCTGCGGCATGA
>JABIST010000056.1 GCA_018700215.1 Dehalococcoidia bacterium
CCGGCAGCCCGGCCGCCTCCAGCGCCGCCAACGACCGATCAGCAATCTGCACCATCGGGAACCCGTAGTACCGCAGCACCCAGTACCCACGTGACGGCCACATCGACTTACCCGCCGAGTAGAAGATCACCCGCTTCGACTGATCGATACCCATCCGACCCAGCGTCGCCGCCAACTCGTGTGGCAGCGGCACCAGCGCCCGCACCCCACCCCGCTCAGCCGTGAAATCGTCGTATCCATCCGCGAACACCGCACCCGGCAGATGCCCCGCCTCGTATGCCTCGCGCCCGCCCTCAATCTGCACCAGCACCACGTCGTCATCGTCCAGGTGCTCGGCCAGCCACTCCGCCTCAGCGATCGGATCCGGATTCATCGCCATCGCTCATAACCTCCGCTGCTTGGAGCCTGCCGTTCTCGAGCGCTACTCAGCCCCCGACGAACCATCCTGCTGACCATCACCCTGCGGCTCGCCACCGCCCGACTCACCGCGACCCCGACGCCGTCGACCGCCACGCCGTCCACGACGCCGTCGTTTCGGCTCACCAGACGCGCCCTCTTCACCGCCAGCCGTCTGCTGCGCCGACCTCTGCCCGGATGCCTGCGGTCCGGACGCCTGCCCCACAACCTCGCCACGTGGCCCTTCCGAGCCCTGCCCAACCGCTGTCGAGCCCTGCCCAATCGCCGTCGAGCCCTGCTCCGTGGTCGCCGCTCTGTCTCCACCCGCTCCAGCCGCGCCCGAGCGCGACCGCCGCCGTCGTCGCTTCGCCGCCCCGCCCCCCGGGCCACCTGATCGCCGGCTCCCGGCGCCACTCCCCTGCTCAGTCGACGGCTTCGAGGAAGGTGTCCCCCGCTCCCATGACCGCCCGGGCGCACTCGCCGGCCGCTCCGTCACCGGCTCCAGCACCGCAATCGTGTTGCGCGCCAGCGCGTCCGCCTCTGCTCGCGCCGGCTCCTCAATCGTCGATTCCAACTCTTCAGGACGAACCACCGTGCCGTACTGCTGCCGCAACTCGTCAGCCGGGATCTCAATGATCTCGCCCGTCTCGTCCAGTCGCATCCGCACCTTCTGCGCCAGTGCGTCCACTGAAAGCACCTTCGCCCGCCCGCTCGGCGTCGTCACCCGCTTCCCCGTCTTCGGCAGGTCACCGCGCAACTCCTTGTACGCCTCAACCTCGAATGACAGGCAGCACAACAATCGACCGCACAGCCCGGAAATCTTCGATGGGTTCGGCGCCAACCCCTGGTCCTTCGCCATCCGAATCGATACCGAAGGGAAACTCGTCATCCAGCTCGTGCAGCACAACTCACGGCCGCACACGCCCATCACACCCGGGCCCATCGCCTTCGCCCGATCCCGGTCCCCCACCAGTTCAACGTGCACGTCAGCGTCCAGCAGCACGGACATGTCACGCCGCAGCCAGGCGTAGGAAGTGTTGTCGCGCCCCGTGAACGTCATCTCGCCGTGTTCCCCCGAGAGGTCGAAGACTATTGAGGCGACGCGAACTCGGGGGTCCGTCTGCGCCGCCTCATCCTGCGCGCGGCCAATGTCCTCCTCCGCGCGCTCCTTCTGACGGCGCCACGCCGCCACATCATCCTCCGTCGCCAGCCGCTCAATCATCCGCAGCGGCCGCTCAATCGTCGCGGAAACCACCTGGTCAGGCGTCAGCACCACCCACGCAAGCTGCTCGCCGCCGTCCTTCTCCACCACCACGTAATCGCCCAGACCAGGCTGCACGTCACCAGGACCGCAGTAATCAATCGGGCCCGCGGTGACGTATCGAATCCCAACAACGTCAACCATGCTCATCCGCACCCGGCACACACCACACGCTCAACTCCAGAGAGCCTCACGCCGTTGGCGCTGCTGCCGCGGCGGCCTCACTTTCCTCTAAGCCCCCAGCGGCGACAGGGAGGTCAAGCATCATCACCTCCAGCGCCAGCTGCGGGTTCACGTTCGCTAGTAAATGCTCTCGCGTCCGCCGGATCACCTGCAACGCCAGCACCGCGTCAGCGGCACTCACCTCCAGGCCGCCCAGCGCGCCAGCGCCATCCTTCGTTAACGGCGCGCCAAGGCTATCTTCCGCTACGCCCGCCGCCGCCAGCAACGCATCGCGCCACCAGTCAGCCCACAGGTCCATCGTCGTAATCACCGTCGCCCGTTCGCGCCGCCAGTTCCCGGACAGTGCCTGCGCGTAGTCCAGTCGATCGTTCCGCCCCGCGCTCGCCAACCGCCGCGCATCGGCCGCCACCGCCTCCTGCAACATCCGCATCGACGGGTCTTCGATCATCTCCATCGCCCGCCCGAATCGCCCCCGCGACTCCCGCGCCAGCGCCAGCGCTTCGTCCGCCCCCAGCTCCGTTCGACGAACCAGCGCCTCCGCCAGCTCCGCCACCGGCATCGGCAGCAGCGCCAACTCCGTGCACCGTGACCGAATCGTCGGCAACACCGCGTCCACATCGTGCGAAATCAGCAACAACAGCACCTGCGCCGGCGGCTCCTCCAGCACCTTCAGCAGCGCGTGCGCCGCCTCAAGCTGCAGATCGTCCACCGCATCGATAATGAAAATCCGTCGAGGCGCCTGGAACGGTGCCAAAAACGCCAGTCGCTGCAATCGACGAATCTGGCAGATCCGAATCCGCGTCGCCGTCGCCGCCCGCTCCGCACTGCTGTCGTCGTCGCAGATCCCACCGATCGCGATCCGCTCCACGTCCGGCAACTCGTCCGAATCAATCGCCCGCGCTAGCCGCGAATCCAGATCCAGCGACCCGTCCGGCAACCGATCCACCACCAGCGCCTGCGCCAATCGATGTGCCAGCGTCGCCTTACCCACCCCCGGCGGTCCGTGCAGCAAGTACGCGTGCGACAACCGCCCCGCGTCCATCGCCCGCGTCAGCGCCGCCACCGGCCCATCCAGCCCCTCAAGCCCCCACCCCGTCACCGACGCGCTCGAGGACACCCCACCCAGAAGCGCCTCGTCCGACAACACCACATCGCCAGCCTGCTCCACGTCGCCAGCCTGCTCCGCGTTCTCAGCGCCCTCCGCGCTCTCGCGATCAGGCGACATCGAGCCACATCAAATCTCCGGCAACCTCGCACCCACCCAGCACCAGGCTCCCGCGCTCGGAAAGCTCAGCCGAAACCGGCAACACATCGGACAGCGGCAGCGAACCCGCCGCGCTTGTCGTCATCACTCGAACCCCGATACACAGGTGCAATCAAAGCCCAAAACCCCGCGACCCCGCACCCTGGCGCCGCGACGAAGTATTTCCGAACATTACCGTCGTGGCGATTGTCGCACGCCGCCACCCACCCCGTCAGTCGCAGCGCCTCCGCTGCGGCAGCAACCTGCCTGCATCACAATCTCGCAAAAATCACCATTTCTAACCATGCCAGGCCGAATCCAACTCCCTATCGTCGGTATCACCCGAACAGCCTCCGGATTGGTGAGTATCTAGGGAGAAGCAATATGGCACCCCAATCAGCCCCCGCCCCGTGTGTCCGTCGGCCCCCCCTGCTACCTCGTCTCATCTGCGTGAGTGCCCTCCACCAGGCCCATCTCGCCTAACGGACGTCAGAACCCCCTCACGCTCATCTGGCTGTAACTAGAAACGGAGCACCAACCAATGCAACTCATTCCCGTGATCATTCAATACCCCAACCCACCCTTCGCAGTGACCATCGCCCACCAGGTCACCGCGCAGCGGATGGTTCAAGACATCAGCCGTGTCTTCAACCGAATTACCAAGAAGGCAATGCAGTTCTCAGATCAGACGCTGCTGCTCGATTCCCCAACCCCCATCAGTGACCTCCTGCAGGACGGCGGTGTTCGCAACGCCCCCGGCTCTTGGGCGGACGTCCGAGCCATTCTCCATGCCAACGGACTCGACGAAAGACTCGATGTCTACTGCGTCTGGCACGCCAATCGGCTCATCGATATCACCGGCATCTCCCAGCCAGCCGCGCCCCACCGGTACGACAACTACATCAACGCAGCAGGCCAGGTCGAAGTCAGCGACCCAGCACTCGGTGGCATCGCCACCAACGGCTTCGGCCAGATCGCGAACGCGCTCGGCTCGGATTGGGAGGGTGAGCACTACCGAAACATGCTCCTCTACGCCGCCCACGAAGTCGGGCACGCGCTCGGCCGCCACCACACCCCGCATCCGGACACAGGCATCAGTGACCCCGTCTACAACGCCCTCAACAGCATCATGGGCTACGGCTACGCCAACTTCGCCAGCGGATCCAAGAGCGGCACTCCTCCTCAATGGCCAAACCCAATGCTCGCCATCCCTGAAGAGATCGTCACCTGGCGCGCACACTCAATCTTTAGAGACGTCCCAGACCGCCTCACCGCAACGGAGCCAGGCTGGGCCGATGACCTCGTGCTCGTTCGCCGCGATGACCAACTCGCCATGCTCGACGAACTCGCCACCGCCAATGGCCGCGGCCGCCTCCTCATCGGCTCCCTCACCGCCGAAATCGGTGACGCCATCGAGTAACACCACAAGCCGAAACACCTGCTCCCCCGTTACCAACACGCCAGTCCTCGCGTCGGCTCTCAGGCGCCCGCTACCTCGAGACCAATCCCTCATTCCCAACGTAATCATTGTCACCACCACGTCATTGAACGCCTGCCACTCCCATGCATAATTCGTCCTACAGCCGCTGCTAACACCTGCGTCCCACCTCGACCCACCAGCGAGGATCGCGGCCAGCAACCGAACAGACAGGCCACATCGTGCCCTTCGTCCAAGAGCCCCTTCCCAACCACTCAGGTGCCACCTCTGTACGCACCCCCCAGCCCCACTTCGACTCCACCATCGACGAAACCTGGACCAACCCGGACGGCATCCTCCGCCAGCTCCGCCTCCACGATCCCGTCCACTGGAGCCCCATCGAGCAGGCCTGGATCATCACCTCCCACCCCCACGCCACCGCCATCCTCCGCGACGACCACACTTTCTCCGCCGATGCCCGTATCGCCACCGGCCGTGCCGGCCAACTCGTCCAGGCAGTAGCCGCCCAGTCCCCACTCCCCTACGACAGCCTCATCTCCACCACCGATGGTGCCGCACACCTCCACCTCCGCCGCGCCGCCGCCGCCGCCTTCGCCCCAACAGCCGTCGACTCCCTCCGACCCACCATCCGCACCCTCGCCCAGCACCTCATCGACACCGCCCCCCACGAACCCCTCGACGCCATCGGCCAGTTCGCCCAGCCGCTCTCCCTCGGCGTCACCCTCCACCTCCTCGGCATCGAAACCCCCGATGCGCCCCGCATCCACCAGCTCGCCAACCTTCTCATCATCACCACCCAGTTCGGCCTCCAGCCCGGCCACACCGCAGCCGCCACCGCCGCAGCCCGCGACGACTTCGCCCACCTCATCGAAACCCTCGAAGTACGCGAATCCTCCCTCCTCGCCTCCCTCCGCTCCGCCCGCGACGCCGGGCGCCTCACCACCGACGACCTCCACAGCCTCGTCATCTTCATCGCCACCGTCGGCCAGGCCCCCACCGTCTTCGCCCTCGGCAACGCCCTCCTCGCCCTCCTCCGCAACCCCGACCAGCTCACCGCCCTCCGCGACGAACCAGCCCTCCTCCCCAACCTCCTCGATGAATCCGCCCGCTTCGCCCCACCCCTCCGCGTCATCCGCCGCTTCGCCGCCATTGCCACCCAGTTCGAGGGCCAAACCATCCGCGCCGGCGACCAGCTCCAGCTCATCATCCCCGCCACCAACCGCGACCCCGCCGTCTTCCCCAACCCCAACCACTTCGATATCCACCGAGGCGCCCGCAACCACCTCGGATTCGGCTGGGCCAGCCACCACTGCCTCGGCGCCCCCGTCGCCCGCGCCATCGCCGAAGAAGCCTTCGCC
>JABIST010000160.1 GCA_018700215.1 Dehalococcoidia bacterium
CGACGAGACGGACTCGGGGCTGGATGTTGACGCGCTGCGGACGGTGTCGGAGGGCGTGAACGCGCTGCGGACGCCTGACATCGGGATTCTGATCATCACGCACTACGAGCGGATTTTGAATTACATCACGCCGGACTTCGTACACATCCTGGTGAACGGCCAGATTGTGAAGTCCGGGGACGCGACGCTGGCGAAGGAGATTGAGTCCACGGGTTACGACCCGATCCTGCAGGAGCTGGGGATTGCAACAGAGGCGGTAACGGCATGACTACTTCCAAGGAAATCGCGACTTCGAAAGATGTGGCGCGAGATGCGGTGGGCGAGTACCAGTGGGGCTTCCACGATGACGAGGCGCCGCTGTACATCGCGGAGAAGGGCCTGAACGAGGGCGTCATCCGCGAGATGTCGAAGATGAAGAATGAGCCGGCGTGGATGCTGGAGTACCGGCTGGACGCGTACCAGAGCTTCCTTGAGCAGGAGAATCCGAAGTGGGCGGGCAGTCCAGAGACGCTGGCGGCGTTGGACTTTGATGACATCCACTACTACGTGCGTGCGACGGACAAGGATTCGACGAACTGGGACGACGTTCCGGAGTACATCAAGGACACGTTCGACAAGCTGGGCATTCCGGAGGCGGAGCAGGCGTTCCTGGCCGGCGCGGGGGCGCAGTACGACTCCGAGGTTGTCTACCACAACATCCGCGAGGACCTGGCCGAGAAGGGCGTGATCTTCCTGGGGATGGACCAGGCGCTCGCCGAGTATCCGGAGATGGTGCGGGAGTACTTTGGGACGATCATTCCGTCCGGCGACAACAAGTACGCGGCGCTGAATTCGGCGGTGTGGTCCGGTGGTTCGTTCATCTACGTGCCGAAGGGCGTGAAGCTGGACGTGCCGCTGCAGGCCTACTTCCGAATCAACACCGAGAACATGGGCCAGTTTGAGCGGACGCTGATCATTGCCGAAGAGGGCAGCTACCTGCACTACGTGGAGGGCTGTACGGCGCCGATCTACTCGAGCGCATCGCTGCACTCGGCGGTGGTGGAGATCGTCGTGAAGAAGGACGCACGGGTCCGGTACTCGACGATTCAGAACTGGTCGAACAACGTCTACAACCTGGTGACGAAGCGTGCGGTGGCGTACGAGAACGCGGTGATGGAGTGGGTGGATGGCAACATCGGCTCGCTGCTGACGATGAAGTACCCATCGGTGTACCTGATGGGCGAGGGCGCTCACGGGGAGATCCTGAGCCTGGCGTTTGCCGGTGACGGGCAGCACCAGGACGCGGGCGGCAAGATTGTGCACGTGGCGCCGAACACGACCTCGGCGATCATTTCGAAGTCGGTGTCGCGCGGGGCGGGGCGCAGCTCCTATCGCGGGCTGCTGAAGGTGCACGAGGGCGCGGAGAACTCGAGTTCGACGGTGCGGTGCGACGCGCTGCTGCTGGACGAGCACTCGCGCTCGGACACGTACCCGACGATGGAGATCGACGAGGAGCGGGTGAACATTGGTCACGAGGCTTCGGTCTCGCGGCTGGGTGTGGACCAGCTCTTCTACCTGATGTCGCGCGGAATTCCTGAGGAAGACGCGGCGAAGATGGTGGTGAATGGCTTTGTTGAGCCGATCGTCAAAGAGCTTCCGATGGAGTACGCGATTGAGCTGAACCGGCTGATCGAGCTGCAGATGGAAGGGTCGGTCGGGTAATGGCTGACACCTCTACGGGCGCTATTACCTCGGAGGCCTTCACGGAGGCGGCGGTGGTCGCGGCTGCCGCGGCGCGGAATGAGCCGCAGTGGTTGATCGACCGTCGGGCGGAGGCGGCGCGTGCGTTTGCGGCGACGCCGATGCCGAGCACGCAGCTTCGGCCGTGGAAGTACACGGACGTGAGCGACCTGGACTTCGGCGCGTTCCCGGTGGCAGCGCCGACGGTGACGGTGACTGGCGCTGAGGAGTTGGTTGACGCGATCGCCGCAGGACACCCGGTGGGTGGCGAGGAGACGTTCGCGCGTCTGATCCCGCCGACCGAGGGGAAGTTCATTGCCGCGAACACGGCGCTGTGGGAGCAGGGTGTCACGATCGACATTCCGGCCGGCGCGGTGACTGAGACGCCGATTGTGATTGAGATCGAGAGCCATGAGGATGGCGCGGCCTCGGTGTTTCCGCGATTACACATCCACGCTCGGGAGCGGGCTGAGGCGACGATTGTGGTGCATCTGCGCTCGAACGGCAGTCCGCTGCTGGTGGCGGGGGTGACGGAGGTCTACGCGGACCAGGGCGCGAAGGTGCGACTGCTGTTCGATAACCGCTGGGGAGCGGATACGCAGGACTACAGCTCGGTTCGATCGAAGCTGGGACGCGACTCGGATGTGCGGATTGGGACGCTGGCGTTCGGGAGCCGGATTTTCAAGCAGACGGTTGAGGCGCTGATTGAGGGCGAGGGCGCGAACTCGGAGATCCGGGGCGTGGCGCTGGGCGCGGACGAGCAGCACTTCGACTTTGTGACGCTGCAGGACCACATTGGGCCGCGCAGCACCTCGAATGTGGAGATCAAGTCGGCGCTGGCCGGTTCGTCGAAGTCGATCTACTACGGGATCACTCGTGTGGAGCCGACGGCTGGTGGGTCCGAGGCGAACCAGGTGAATCGGAACTTGCTGCTTTCGGGACACTCGAAGGCGGACTCGGATCCGGTGCTGGAGATTCTGACGGCGGATGTGATTCGCTGCGGACACGGGGCGACGGTGGGTCCGGTGGACCAGGAGGCGCTGTTCTATCTGCAGAGCCGTGGTCTGACGGAGCGTTCGTCGTTGCAGTTGCTGGTTTCCGGTTTCTTCAACTCCGTTGCGCAAACCTTCCCGATTGAAGGGTTGGAGCAGGTGATTCACGAGACTGTGGTGGACAAGCTGGCGACGGCTGAGCTGTAGCGGAAGGTTACGTACCGCGAGTGAGTGCTGAACGAGTCTGTTCCGTGTCCGAGATCCCGGAGGGCGAGGTGCGCGTGGTTGCGTGTGCTGGTCGCTCGCTGGCGCTGAGCAACATTGATGGCGAACTGCACGCGATCGATAA
>JABIST010000073.1 GCA_018700215.1 Dehalococcoidia bacterium
GAGGTCCAGCGGCTCGTCGCCCGCCGCAGCCGCACCCAACGTCTCCGGCCCACGCCCCGCCCAGCTCAGCCCTGGCTCGCCGCCCGGGGCAACCTCACGAGGTTCCGCATCACTCGCCGGACCCAGCAGGTGCCCGCAGTTGCTGCAGTACCGGGAGCCCCCTGAGGCGCGTGTGCCACATTGCGTACAGAACATCGCCACTCCAGTTCGCGCGGCCCAGTGCGCGCGCCATGAGCGTCGTTGTTCCGCAGTCCCGATGCAACCGGATCACCCAGTGCCGTCGCGCCTGCCGCGGACACGAAAAAGGCGACGAACCAACGTCCGTCGCCTGCATTCGAGGCCTGCTCGCCGTCTAGAGCGCGGCTAGCGTCCCACCGCTCGGTGGTCTTCCAGTCGCACCGGAGCTCCTGGCTGATCGCTGCTACCGTCCTCTGACGTGTCGAACAGTCGCGCCTGCTCCGGCCCGGGCAGGCTCGGGTCCAGCGCGATTCGCTGCAATTCTTCCAGCATGTGCTCCAGCGACACGAACTGGTGGTAAATCGATGCGTATCGGATGTACGCGATCGGATCCAATTCCTTCAGCCGCGTAATCCCCATTTCGCCAATCACCCGGCTCGCAATCTCGCCGCGCGTTGTCCCCATCATGCGGCGCTCAATGTCCTCAACCACCGCTTCCAGCGAACCGTCTGGCAGCGGCCGCTTTCGCGCGGCAATTCGCAGGCTGCTCAGCAGCTTCTCGCGTTGGAACTCCTCGCGCCGGCCATCGCGCTTGATCACCATCACCACCGCGCGCTGAACCTGCTCGTAGGTGGTAAACGCCTCGTCGCATCCGGCACAGCGTCGCCTGCGGTGCATGCCGGTGGCGGACTGCCGACTTTCGACGATGGTTTGGTCATTGCTGGCGTCGGTGCCACAGAACGGACAGTCCATGCAGATACAGGCCCTTGCTTAGTCGAGGCGAGGTGGTCGGTCAGTCACGTTTCTGGGGTAATCGGAGTAGAGCACGCGGGCATCAGCTCAAACAACGTCACAGGTCCACATGCTGTGCGGGACTTGTCCCCATCGTCCGTTCGCACCGTTGATGACCGTTGATGAGCACCCCAAATCCCTCTCCGTCACGCCCCGGTGAGCGCGGCCCACCCCCAACTCACTGGCTCTGTGCGCCCCGCTCAGCCAAGATGCCTCCCATGACCGAACCCGCACGCCGACCTGACGAGCTGCTCCTCGACGAACTCACCGACCAGCTCGACCGCACCCGCCGCCTCCTCACCGGTAGCCCCGCCGATGCTGCCGAGCGCGCGCTCTCGAGGATCGGCGGCGCCTCCGAGGCCGATGCACGCCTCGTCTCTGAACTCGCCGTCGCCACCCCGCTCGCAGAGCCCGACCGCTTCGATCAGGCGCATCGCCTCGTCATGAAATCGCTCGAGGTGTTGGACCGGGACGGCTTCCGCGATCCGCCCATCGTCACCATCGGCCCGCTTCGTGGCCTCGCCCGCCCCGCCGTCGAGTTCATCGCCAAGTACATCGTCCGTTCGTTCACCCGGCGCGTCGTCGATGATCTGGCCACCCTCTACTCCCAGCGTGAGAGCCAGACCGCCGCTGCCTCGCCGGAGCGTAAGCTGCTTGCCCGCCGTCGCATCGAACTCGAGCGCCTCCAGCCCCGCTTCGGCGGTGGAGGCCTCGGTGCACCGCTCTTGCTCGCTGCTGGTGCCGCCGTCCCCGCGCTCGCCTCCCTCGGTCAGCAGGTCGGCGCCATCGATATCCAGGCCCGCTGGGTCTTCCCCGCCATCGCCGTCCCGCTCCTGCTCTTCGTCTTCCTCTCCTGGCTTCTCCTCCGAGGCGCCGCCGTCGCCCGCCACCGCTCCCGCCTCATCCTCGGCCAGCCCCTCGCCGCCCTCTGGCAGACCATCGGCTACGCCGGCGATGTCCCCGAAGACGACTCAGTCCTCTTCGCCACCATCGCCATCGTGCTCACCGCCCTCGTCTGGTTCGCCCTGCCCGCGCTGATCGCCGTCGGCTTCTTCGTCTTCTGACGAACCGGTCCGCTCTCCGCCCGTTCGGTCCGTTCTCGCGCGAACCGGGTTGATCTCACCTCGTCCGGGCCGTCGATTCCTCCGCTACACAACAAAAGACGCGGGCTCTCGCCCGCGCCTTCTTCCGCATCCATGCGGTGGGTGAGTGCCGAGGGCAGCATCCGTGCCACCCCCAACACCACTACGTCGCCGGCAACGCCTGTCGCGTGCCCCTGCCGGCTGGGACTACTCGGCTGACTATCGAGTCGGGAACGAACGACGCAGGAACGTCGGCAAATCCGCCTCGTTCAGCGTGTCCATCGTCGGGTCTGCCGTAATCTCGCCCAGCTTGATTGGCGCCGGCTCTTCCCGCTGTTCGATCTCCTCGATCGTCCGACGCATCGTTGGCGGGCGGTTTCCGCTGAACCCGGTTGCGATCACCGTGATCCGCACCTCGTCGCTCAGCGTCTCGTCCACGCTCGTACCGAAGATGATCTCTGCGTCCGGGTCCACAACCTCCGCAATCACCCGCGCCGCTGCATCCAGCTCTCGCAGGCTCAGGTTCTTCGGACCTGTCACGTTGAACAGCACGCCCGTTGCGCCGGTGATGTCCACTTCAAGCAGCGGGCTCGAGATCGCCTCCCGCGCCGCCTCCACTGAGCGCTGCTCCCCGCGGCCGTGGCCAATCGCCATCAGCGCCGGACCAGCGTCCGTCATCACCTTCCGAACATCCGCGAAGTCCAGGTTCACCATCCCCGGCACCGTGATCAGCTCACTGATGCCCTGGATGCCCTGTCGCAGCACATCGTCGGCCGCTTTGAACGCGTCCTCGATCGACATGTCGTCCGAGTTCAGGTGTAGCAGCCGGTCGTTCGGGATCACGATCAACGTGTCCACTTTGTCCTGCAGGTCGCGCACGCCGTCCTCTGCCTGCTGACGCCGCTTCGCGCCCTCGAAGCTGAACGGCTTCGTCACCACGCCAATCGTCAGCGCGCCCATCTCCCGAGCCACCTCGGCCACAATCGGCGCCGCACCCGTGCCAGTCCCACCGCCGAGGCAGGCCGTCACGAACGCCATCTCCGCGCCCTGCAGCGCCTCCGCGATCAGCTCGCGCGACTCCTCGGCCGCCCGATGCCCGCGTAGTGGGTCACTGCCGGCGCCCAGGCCACGCGTCAGTCGGTCGCCAATGCGCACCTTCAGCTCCGCGTGGCACGCGTCCAGCGCCTGCAGGTCCGTGTTCACCGCCACGTACTGCACGCCCGGCAGCGTCGAGGCCATCATCCGATTCACCGCGTTCGAGCCGCCGCCGCCGACGCCGATCACCTTGATTGGCGGCAACCCGTCGAGGTCCCGGTCGCTCCACGTCGCGCCGTGCGCCTCGTCCCGCAGTCTTGGCTCACTCGATATCGCTTCGTCAGCCATGTCCCGCTCCTCTGCGCTCTCGTCGCTGGCCGCAGCCGGCGCATTCTCTGTCATCACACCAGCCCATTGCTGCTCAGTTCCGGTTGCATCTGGGTCAGCCAGATCGTCCTCATCCATCGCCACCGCGACCGACGGCGAGTCGAACTCCGAAGTGTTCTCGGCCTCCGCTGCATCCGCGCTCAAATCAAGCTCATTCTCGCGGTCAGCCACGGCTGCCTCCCCTACTGCATCTGCTGTCATGTCGCCATTCACATCGGTAACTGGCACATCGGTAACTGGCACATCGCTCTCCGGCGGTTCCGCCCCCCGCGCTGCGGCGAGGTAATCGAATAGCGATCCGGCGGAGATAGGGGCCTCACCCTCCTGCGCGTGCCCGTTCGTTCGGGACCTCTGGTCGTTCATGGCAATACTCCTGTGTGGACTTGACCGGTCTCCGCCGGATCCAACTCTGCTTCTCTGGTGCTTCCTATCGCCGATGTCATTGCGGGAGCACCACCCGCATCAGATGCGCCACTCGACGCATCAACCCGCCCAACGGAGCCACCGGCGCCGCCGTCGAACGGAACATGATTTCCTGCTCCTTCAAGGCCCAGTGCAGCAGACCAACCGAGGTCGCGTATGCCGGGTCGTTCAGGATGTCCGAGAGCCCTGCCAGGTGACGTGGCCGCCCCACTCGCGCAGGTAGCATCAGCACCTCTTCGGCCAGCAGGTCGATCCCTGGCAACGCTGCGGCGCCACCCGTCAAGATCGCACCAGCCGAGATCAGCTCCGGCTCCGCGCCCCGGCGAATCTCCGCCAGCGCCATCTCCAGTAGCTCTTCGGTCCGCGCCTGCAGCACCTCGGCAATCAGCCGCCGTTGCACCGTCTTGCTCCCGTCCGAACCGAACGAGGCGATCTCGATCTCTTCGTCCTCGTCGATCATCGAGGGGATCGCGTGGCCGTAGTCGCGCTTCGCCTGCTCTGCAGCCGGCTGCGGGACCCGCAGCGCCACCACCAGGTCGCGCGTCATGTGCGCGCCGCCCACCGGCAACACCGCCGTGTGCACCACTGCACCATCGCGGTACACGCTGATGTCCGTTGTCCCGCCGCCGATGTCGATCAGCGCCGCACCGTGCTGCATCTCTTCCGGCGCCGCCACCGCCTCCGCCGAGGCCAGCGGCTGCAGAATCAGCGACTCCACGTGTACGCCCGCACCCTCAACGCAGTGCACCAGGTTCTGCATCGCACTCGACGAACACGTCACCACGTGTGTCTCCACGTCCAGTCGTGAGCCATACATGCCCACCGGGTCCGAGACGTTGTCGTGCCCGTCCACCACGTAGTACCGAGGTACCACATGAATCACTTCGCGGTTGTTCGGCACGTTGAAGATCCGCGCGCTCTCCAGCGCTCGCTGCACATCAGCGTCCGTGATCGCGTGGCGTGGATCGGCCACCGCCACGATGCCCTGCGAGTTCCGCGAGGACACATGCGGTCCCGAAATGCCCACGTGTGCGGACAGGATCTTCGCGCCCGAAGCGCGCTCCGCCCGTTCCACCGAGGATGCAATCGCCTCGATCGCCGCCTGCACGTTGTCGACCATGCCCTTCGCGAGCCCGGCCGATGGCCCGATCCCGACGCCAAGGATCCGCAGCTCATGCTGCGGCGTCACTTCGGCGACGATCGTGCATACCTTCGTTGTCCCGACGTCGATTGCGGCCAGCGTGGGGATCGCCATTACCGCACCTCCCTGATTGGTCGAGAGCAGGGCATCCTGAAGATGCTCGTCTCGTGATTCTCAGTCCTCATCGCATCACCACGTTTCGGCCGAAACGCAGGTCGATCTCGGCCACCAGCAGCTCTTCAGCCGCCAGTTGCTCGAGCAGTGCTCCCCACGTCGCAACCTTGAACGCGTAATTAGTTGAATCGCCGAACACGGTGTCCGGCGCGTCCTCTACCACCACCGTCAGCCCGCGGTCCCGGCGGAACACGAACGCCGTCGGCTCAATCCCCAGCCGTGCGAACATGCCTTCGGCCCGCAGTCGCGCCACCAGCGCCACCGCGTCCGTGTCCACGTCCAGCCCGTCTGCCAGCTCCGCCGGCGCTGCAACATCGATGATCGTCGGCGCGTCATCGGCCGGCGGTCGTGCCAGCTTCAGCGGCTCCCCGGCGGCGTTCACCACCACCCGAGTACTGCCGGCCTGCCAGTAGCCCCAGCCCTGCTGCTCCACCAGCGTCACCTGCACGCCCTGCGGCCAGTCGCGCGTAATCTCCACGCTGGCCACTCCCGGCAGCGCAGCCACGCGCGCCTCAGCAGCATCAAGGTCGATTCGCAGCATCGAACTGCCGTCCAACTCCGCGGCCAGCGCCGCCGCATACGGGTCAACCACTTGCGAGCCCACCACGTTCACCTGTCGCACCCGCACCGCGTCGCTCAGCATCAGCCACGATCCGCCATACGCCACCGCGCCCAGCACCGTCACCGCGACCACCGATCCGAACACTCGACGCCACGGCATCGCTCGCGCCGGCTTCGGCTGTCGCGCGCGCGCCACCTCGAACTGGGTCTGCCGAGGCTGGCTCTTCGCACGCTTCGAACGCCGCTTGCCCACTGAGGGCGGCCGCTGCGGGTCGAACACTGCGGGTAATCGCAACTGAGGCATTACAAAGCCTCCCGTCGCAGCTCGCGCTGGCCCCGCTCCGCGTGACGTTCGAGGGCAAGATCGACCAGCCGCGAGATCAACTCGCTGTAGCTCAGCCCCTCCTCTTGCCAGAGCCGAGGGAACATTGAGATCGGTGTGAAGCCGGGTAGTGTGTTGATCTCAATCACCTGTGGCTCGCCGCCATCGTCATCGGCAAAGAAGTCCACCCGCGCCAGCCCGGCGCAGTTCACCGCCCGGAACGCCCGCAGCGACAGCTCGCGCACTCGTTCGCGCGTCACCTCGTGGATCGGCGCCGGCACCACTAGCTGCGCCGTGTCATCCAGGTACTTCGATTCGTACGTGTAGAACTCGCCGGATGTGACGATCTCTGCCACGCCGGAGGCCGCCGGGGCATCGTTCCCCAGCACCGCGCACTCCACCTCGTGGCCCGACATCGCCGCTTCCACGATCACCTTGCGGTCGTGCCGACCTGCGCTCGCCACGGCTTCGTGGAAGTCCTCGCGTGACGCCGCCTTGCTCACTCCCACCGAGGAGCCGCCGTTGCACGGCTTCACGAAGCACGGATAGCCCAACTCGCCCTCGACGAACCGAATCGCCTCCTCGGGCGGCTGGCGCACCTCGTCATCCGTCAGCACGATGTAGGACGGCTGCGGAATCCCGGCAGCGGCGAACACAGAGCGCATCAGCTCCTTGTCCATCCCCACCGCGCTCGCGCCCACCCCGGAACCCACGTACGGCAGGTCCGCCAGTTCGAACAACCCCTGCAGCGTCCCGTCCTCGCCGAACGTGCCGTGCACGATTGGGAACACCACGTCCATCTCGCCCAGCGCTGATAGCACCTGCGGATATCCGAGGATGCCGCCACCCTCGTCGTCGCCAATGTCGCCACGCTCACCGGCGGCCACCCGCTCCAGCCGCGCGCGCGTTTCGTCCGGCGTCAGCCACGCCCCGTTCCGAGTCACCCCGAACGGCACTACCTCGAACCTCGCCGCATCCGCCTCCCGGATCACCGACTGTCCCGAGGACACCGACACCTCGTGCTCAGTCGATTGGCCACCGATCACCACCGCGAGCTGCTGTCGATCGCTCATGAGCGACCTCCCAGCTCGCGCAGCACGCCTGGCGCCACCTCGGTCACGTCGCCGGCACCCAGCGTGAGCAGCACGTCGCCCGGCTGCAGCTCGCCCGCGATCCGGCTCACTGCCTCCGCGATCGACTCGACGCTGATCGGGGCGGGCGAGCTAATCTCCGCCGCCAGCGCCTCCGCGCCCATCCCCGCTTCCGATGTCTCGCGCGCCGCGTATGTGCGCAGCATGTACAGCACATCCAGCGATTCGAAGCAGGTTCGCCACTCTTCGAGCAGGTATGTAGTTCTCGAGTAGGTGTGTGGCTGGAAGCAGCCGACCAGCCGTCGTCCGCCGTAGCGCTGGCGTGCCGCCGCCACCGTTGCGCGCACCTCCGTCGGATGGTGTGCGTAGTCATCGACGATCGTGATCGGCTTCCCGTCACGCCGCACCTCGCCGATCACCTCGAAGTGCCGTCGCGTGCCACGGAAGTCGCTCGCTGCGGCCGCCGCACGGTGGAAATCCACCCCTGCGCGCATCGCCACAGCCAGTGCACCCAGCGCGTTCGCCACGTTGTGCCGTCCCGGCACCCCCAGCGACAGCTTGCCGAGTTCGAGGCCATCGAGTTCAACGGTGCAGTCCAGGCCGCCACGGTCGTTCGCGCGCAGCCCGCGCGCGCGCCACGTCGCATCTTCAGCGTCCACGCTGTACGTCTCCACGTGCGCGCCCGCCGCTGCCTGCACCGCACCCAGCGCCGCCGAGCCCGGCGAATCCGCGCAGACGATGAGCAGACCTTCGGTCACTACTTGCGATGCGAACTGCGCGAAGGCCGCGCGGTACCGCTCCTCGGTGCCGTAGTAGTCCAGGTGGTCCGCTTCAAGGTTGGTCACCAGCGCAATCCGCGGCGCGTACTGCAGGAACGCCTCCGCGTACTCGTCCGCCTCCACCACCGCGTGCCGGCCCTCGCCAGCTCGGACGTTGCCGCCCAGGTCCGGCGAATCGCCGCCCAGTAGCACCAGCGGGTCCAGCTCGCCGCGCTCCACCATCAGCGCCAGCATGTTCGTCGTCGTCGTCTTGCCGTGGCTGCCCGCCACCGCCAGCAGCTCTCGATCAGCAATCAGCCGCTGCACCATCTCCGCGCGCACCATCACCGGGATGCCAGCCTCCCGAGCCGCCACCAGCTCCGGGTTGTCCGGCTTCGCCGCCGCCGTGGTCACCACCAGTTGCGCGGAACCCACGTTCTCCGCGTGGTGCCCGTCCAGAATCGTCGCGCCAAGCTGCTCCAGCCGTCTCGTGTAGTTGGACGGCGACAGGTCAGACCCCGTCACCTCGTGTCCGCGCTGCAGCAAGATCTGGCCGATCGCGGACATGTGCACCCCGCCCGCGCCCACCAGGTGGACCCGCTTCGGGATCGTCTCGCCGTTGTCGGCCCGCTGCCGCGCTTTCAGCCCGATCACGACGCCAGCCCCCGCAGAATCCCTGCGATCACCGATGCCGCATCCGTCTTGCCCAGGGCGCGCATCGCCTGCGCCATCTCCGCCCGACGTGGCCCGTTGTCCAGCAGGTCCAGCACCAGGTCGGCCAGCCCGCCGATCTCCTCGCCGGGCAACGTCATCGCCGCGCCTCGGTCCGCCAGGTAGGCCGCATTTGCGTTCTGGTCTGAGAACCCACCGGGGATCAAGATCGCCGGCAACCCCATCGCCGGCAGCTCCCCCAGCGTTGAACCGCCTGCGCGCATCACCGCCAGATCAGACGCCGCCATCGCGTACGCCATCTCCTCCGTATACGCGTGCAGCCGATAGCGCTCTTGCTGCCACACCGGGAGCTGCGATCGCTCGCGCTCCAGCCACGCGTACTCATCGCGGCCGGTGATGTGGATGATCTGCATCCGCTCCAACAGCCGAGGCAGCGCATCCTTCACCACAATGTTGATCTGATGGGCGCCCTGAGATCCGCCTGCGATCAGCAGGGTCTGCACCCCCGGTGCCAGCCCGAACCGGCGAGCGCCAACTTCGCGCGTCGCCTCAATGAACTGACGTCGCACCGGGTAGCCCGTCACCACCGTCTTTGACTCCCGCAGGTACTCCTGAGATCCCTCTACGGCGCATGTCACCGTGGTGGCGTAGCGCTGCAACAGCCGCACCGCCCAACCCGGCCGCACGTCCGGCAGGAACACCACCAGCGGAATCTTCTTCGCCCGCGCCGCCCGACCCACCGGCGCTGACGCATACCCACCCGTCGCGAACACCGCGTCCGGTTGGTCCTCGGCCAGTCGCTTCTTCGCAATCCGCGTGCCGCGCCACAGGTTCCACACCCCGCGCGTCACCCGCACCGGTGAACGCCCCCGCACTTGCGAGGCCGGCACCACCCGGTATTCGATGTCGTGCTCGGCAGCGACGGCGCGTTCCGGGCCATGTTCGGTCCCGTAGTAGATCAGCTCCGTGTCCACCCGCTCGCGCAGCTGCTCCGCCACCGCAATCACCGGGTACGTGTGCCCACCCGTGCCGCCACCTGTCAATCCGAACTTCATCGTGCACCGCCTGCTGCGGTCGCACGTTTCGACTTCCCTGCGGCGCTCACGCGTTTCGAGCCGCCAGTACCACGGCGCTGCACCCCTCGCGGCTGCTCCGGCACCGGCTCGAACACCGCCGACTTGCTCACCGACAGCAGAATGCCCACCCCCAGCAGCGTCACCAGTAACGACGAACCACCTGCGGACAAGAACGGCAGCGGAATCCCGGTCAACGGAATCAGTCGCGTTACGCCGCCCACATTCAGCAGCAGTTGAAATGCGAACCAGGCCAGCACTCCGGCAGCCAACAGCGACCCGAACGGGTCCGCCGCGCGCTGCATCACCATCCAGCCGCGCCAGAACAGCACCAGGAACAGGCCCAGCACCACCAGCACCCCAACCAGCCCCAGCTCCTCACCCACAATCGCCATCACGCCATCCGTGTGCGACCCGGGGATATAGGAGAATTTCTGTCGCGAAACACCCAGGCCCATCCCCCAGACGCCGCCGGAACCGAATGCCACCAGTAGTTGCAGCGTCTGGAACCCAACGCCCGTCGGGTCGTCCTCCGCCGAGGTGAACGAGAGGATGCGCCGCATCCGGTAGCCGCCGGATAGGATCAGCACCGCCGCCATCAGCACGCCGCTCCCGGCCAGCGCCAGCACGTGCACCAGCCGCGCACCCGCGATGAAGAACAGCGACCCCGTGATCACCGCAATCATGATCGAGGTCCCCAGGTCCGGCTCGAGCATCACCAGCGCGCCCACGAACCCCACCATGCCCACGAACGGCACCACACCCAGCGAGAAGTCCTGCAGCGCCTCGCCTCGCGATGCCAGCCACGCCGCCATGTAGATCAGCACTGCCAGCTTCGCGAACTCGCTCGGCTGCACTGGCGGCAACGGCCCCACCTGGATCCAGCGCAGCGCA
>JABIST010000072.1 GCA_018700215.1 Dehalococcoidia bacterium
CGTCGAAGAGCTCATCCGCAAGACCCCCGCCGATGGCCTCGTCGCCGGCATCGGCTCCGTCAACGGCGACCTCTTCGATGAACAGCGCGCCCGCACCATGTTCATCTCCTACGACGACACTGTCTTCGCCGGCACCCAGGGCGGCCACGGACACATCAAGACCGACCGCATGCTCGAACTCGCCAACCAGCTCTCACTCCCCGTCATCTTCCACGCCGAAGGTGCCGGCGGCCGCTCCGGCGACTCCGATGGCGATCCCGGCCGCGGCTTCGGCGGCACCGAGGCCACCTGGCTCCGCCTCGGTGAACTCAGCGGCAAGGTCCCGATCATCGGCGTCACCGCAGGCTGGTGTTACGCCGGCAACGCCGCAATCATCGGCTGCACGGACATCATCATCGCCACCGAAGACGCCCTCATCGCCATGGGCGGCCCCGCCGTCATCGAAGGCAGCGGTATGGGCGCATTCCTCCCGGAAGAAGTCGGTGCCATCTCGGATCTCGCCCCCGCCGGCTCCGTCGATATCGTCGTCAAAGACCACGATGAAGCCATCGAAATCTCCAAAAAGACGCTCTCCTACTTCCAGGGCGCCATCGACGACTGGGAAGCACACGACCAGCGCCTCCTCCGCCACGTCATCCCGGAGAACCACCTCCGCAGCTTCGATATCCGCGAGGCCATCGAACTGCTCGCTGACAAAGACTCCGTCCTCGAAATGCGCGCCGAGTTTGGCGTCGGCATGGTCACCGCCTTCGTCCGCATCGAAGGCCGCCCCTTCGGTCTCACCGCCAACAACAACGCCTACATCGGCGGCGCCATCGACTCAGATGGCTCCGATAAGGTCGCCCACTTCTGGCAGCTCTGCGACGCCTGGAACATCCCCATCATCTCGCTCGTCGATACGCCCGGGATGATGGTCGGCCCAGACGTGGAGAAGTCCGGCCTCATCCGCCACTGCGCCCGCCTCTTCATCACCGGCGCCAACCTCACCACCCCCCGCTTCGCCGTCATCCTCCGCAAGGGCTACGCCCTCGGCTCCATGGCTCAGCTCACCGGCTCCACCCGTGCCCCCCACTTCACCATCGCCTGGCCCACCTCCGAGCATGGCGGCATGAACCAGGAAGCCAGCGTCCAGCTCGCCCACCGCGAATCCCTCGCCCAGATCGAAGACATCGAAGAACGCGCCGCCGAGTACGAACGCCTCCTCGCCAACGCCTACGAGCGCGGCGGCGGCCTCAACGTCGCCTCAGCTTTCGAAATCGACGACGTCATCGACCCCGCGGAGACCCGCCACTGGCTCATCCAGGGCCTCAACTCCACCCCGAACCCCGATCCAATCCGCCGAGGCCGCGCCCAGTTCCTCAACACCTGGTAGCCCTCGCCCGAGGCTTGCTCGCCACATCCGAGGGCGCATCAACGCCGCTCCGGCACCACCAGGATCTTCGCCTGCCCGTCCGGCGACGCCAGCGTCCGAAACGCCTCCGGCACCTCGTCCAGCGTCACCCGACTCGTGATCAGCGGCCCAACGTCCAGCTCCTCCAAAGCAATCGAGGACAGCGTCGCCGCGAACTCCTCCGGCGTGTAACCCAGCACGAACTGCAGATTCACCTGCTTCCCGATCGCCGAGAGCGGCCGGATCACGTCCTCCTGCATACACACGCCAACCACCACCACCTGCGAGTACCGAGGCACCGCGTCGATCATCCCCTGGATCATCCCCGGCACCCCCACGCACTCGAACATCAGCACCGGTGGTTCATCGAGCGCCCCTGCCGTCGCCCCAACCTCGGCCCGCCACGCGTCGACTGCCGCCACCTCGCGAGGATCGACGACGATCGTCGCCCCCACTTCCGAGGCAAGCTCGCGACGCTTCTCTGAGAAGTCCGCCGCTACAACCCGCTCAACCCCACGCCGCCTCAGATCCGCGATCACCGAAAGCCCGACCGGCCCGCATCCGATCACCACCGGCACCTCGGTCGCCACTGAACCCTCGTCCAGCCGCGACATCGCCACCGCATGCCGGCCAACCGCCATCGGCTCCGTCAGCGCCGCCTCCTCGGACGAGACATGGTCCGGCACCGGGACCAGGTTCGCTTCGCCGAGCACCATTAGCTCCGCGTAACCGCCCGGCAGCTCGTCCGAATACCCGAGCGCCGCCCGCGAATCCCCGCGCGGCACCGATGGGACCGAAACCACCCGCTGCCCCACCGGCAGTGCCTGCGCGCACTCCGGGCCGAACTCAACGATCTCGGCACAGAACTCGTGCCCCATCACCACATCCGCATCGTGGTCGAACGCGAACAGCGTGTCGGGCTCTTCCTCGCCCGCCAGCACCCGTTGCACGCGCTGCAGCATGTGCAGATCCGATCCGCAGATCCCGCACGCCAGCGTCCGCGCCAGCACCTCGCCTGGCCCCGGTACCGGCTCCGGCACCTCCGCCACAACCAGCTTGCCCCCACGCATCGGTACAGCCCTCATTGGTGTTGCCTCTCTCTGAACAGGGAACGCCTCGGTGGCTAACTCCCCTTGAATTCAGGCTCCCGCTTCTCGCGAAATGCCGCTCGCCCCTCAATGCTGTCGTGCAGATCGGCAACCTTCTCCGCGCCCCACGTCTCCAGCAGCGCCCCATCCCACGGCTCTCGATTCAGCCCGCGCAACACCGCCTGCTTCGCGAGCCCGAAATGCGCCGTCGGACCGGCCGCCAGCCGGCTCGCCAGCTCCAACGCCTCGTCCAGCACCCGCTCCGGAGGCACGATCGAGGAGATCAGCCCCGCCTCGCGCGCCTCCTCCAGCGGAATGTCCTCCGCCAGGTACAGCCACCGCAGCGCCCGGCTGTAACCCGCCTGCCGAGGTAACGTCCACGTGATCAGATCGTCCGGATGCACCGCCCGCTTCAACCAGATCGGCAGCAGCCGCGCCTCCGTCGAACAAATCCGAATGTCGCACAGCAGCGCCAGCCCCAGCCCGCCGCCGGCCGCGACACCGTTGATCGCCGCAATCGTCGGCTTCGGCATCTCCAGCAACTCTGTCGTCCACGCGAACCGCGTCTCATGCGAAGCGCTCGGCCACGTCCGCTGATCCTCCGCCCCCAGGTCCGCCCCAGAACAGAACCCACGCCCCGCCCCGGTGAACACCAGCACCCGAGCGTCATCGTCAGCCTTCACCCGTTGCACCAGCGCCCGAATCGAATGCCGCATCGGCCCATCGAACGAATTCAGCCGCTCCGGCCGATCCAATGTCGCCAGCACCACCCCGTCGTCCCGCACCTCCACCTGCAGCGCCTCATAGTCCGGATACTCGCTCGCGCCCATACTTCCGACTCCCCACTCGCGACGCAGACGACCAGCGTCCAGCACCGCGCGCGATGATACCGGCCCACCGCCGTCGGCACCCCACCCTTACGACTGCCTGCATGTCCACCGAGGCCACTCGGCGGGCTGCTACTATCCCGCCTTCCCAATCACGAGAGGCGCACCCATGACACAAGTCCAAGCCACCGATGACTTCGCGATCACCTGGCCCGACCCCGCAATGGCCGAGTCGTCGTGGAGCAACGACCGCATGCACAACCCCGGCCCAATCACCCCCCTCGCCCAGCACATCGTCGACGGCTTCCAGCACGGCATCCTCGGCGGCTCGACCGTCTTCGCCAACGGCTTCCAGTTCAGCCTCTCCGTCACCATCCCCACCCCACCTCCTGAGGTCGTCGCGAACGGCCTCGAGGTCTGGCACGACGACTACTCGCCTCGCATCCGCGCCTTCTGCGACCGCGTCCGCCATACAGACTTCGACGCCATGACCGCCCCGCAGCTAGCCGATGCACTCGACCCGCTCGCCGACGAAGCCCTGGAGTGCCTCCGACTCACCATGGTCGTCATCAACGCATTCATGCAGCCCACCTTCGCTATGCTCCAGTTCCTCGAAGACGAACTCGGTACGGACGCCCCGATGCTCAGCGGCGCCCTCATCCAGGGCTCGCAGAACGCCAGCGCCGCCTCCGGCACCGCCCTCGAGGCCCTCACCACCCTCGCCGGCCAGTCGCCAGATCTCGCCGCCGCACTCACCGCCGGCAACTACACGAACCTCGACCAGCTTCCCGGCGGACCCGAGCTTCTCGACGAACTCTCCCGCTTCCTCGACGACTTCGGATCGCGTGCGGAAAGCTGGGGCGCCATGCACGTCCCCACCTGGTCCGAAGACCACACAAAGCCGCTCGCGCTCATCGCCCGCTACCTCACCGATGCAAACAGCACTCCCGCCGCGGTCGCCCACCACGCCGCCGATCAACGCGCCGCGGCACTCGCCGATGTGGAGTCGAGACTCGATTCCGACAAGCTCGAGCAATTCCACACCCTGCTCGATGCCACCTCCCACCACGTCGCCGTCTCCGAGGACCGCGCCCGCTGGCAGCTCAGCACCGTCGGCGTGATGCGCCTCCCCGTGCTCGCGCTCGGTCGCAAACTCGTCGCCGCCGGCACGCTCGATCACCCCGGCGACATCTTCTATCTCACCTGGGAGGAGGCCCAGCGAGCCGCCGAAGATCCCGGCGCCTGGGCCCGTTCCGCCGCAGCCGAAGCCCGTGCCTCTTTCGCCCACTGGGAGCAGCTCTCCCCGCCATCCCTCATCGGATCCCCTCCAGACATTTCCGCAATCGACCCAGCCTCGCTCCTCATGTTCCGGCACTTCCTTGGGATACGCAGACCATCGGTGAAAGATGGCGTCATCGAAGGCCACGCCGCCAGCCGCGGCACCGTCACCGGCCGCGCACGCATCATCCGACACCTCGACGAAGCCGACCGCCTCGAGCCCGGCGACATCATGGTCTGCGCCACCACCGCCCCGCCCTGGACCGCACTCTTCGCCATCGCCTCCGCCGTCGTCACCGATACCGGCGGCGTCATGTCCCACTCCGCCATCTGCGCCCGAGAATTCGCCATCCCCTGCGTCGTCGGTACCCAGCTCGGCACCACCACCATCCCCGATGGCGCCACCATCACCGTCGATGGCGAAGCCGGCACCGTCACGATCCTCCCGGGTTAACGCACGGCGCCGTCGCCGGGCGGCGCCGAACTCCCCCGCCGGACAACGTGAGTCCCCGCAATCAAGTCGTGCCATCCACGGTCACGCTTATCGATGAACGCCCACGCAAAACCCGCGCCCAGCGGGATCACCGAAACGATCTTCGCGAGGTTGCGTGCAAATGAACGCCAGATCGTCAGCCGCTCGCCGCCCACGTCGACCGACCGAATCCCAAGGACAAGCTTCCCAACCGTGCCTCCCATCGGTGAAGCCTCCATCAGCGTCGCCATCAAGATGTAGGCCAGAAACGAGCCATCGCGTACCGCGTTCCGCGCCGGTATGAATTCGGCCTGACCAGCACTGCTCGAATCGCCCCAGTACTCGAACATGTCCTGCGTGAATCCGAATACGAGTCCGATCCCCAGCACCACCGGCACCAGATCAATCAGATAGGCGAAGAACCGCTTCCACAGCAGAGCCAGATCGCTCATCACCACCTCCGGTCGCCTCATGCTATTGGTCGGCTCCACTGGCGGCACAGCTCGGCCACCTGAATCTAACCCCACCCCGCCCGCCGTGTTCCGCCCGGGCGCGCATTCACCTCCCTGTCCGTCCCCGGACTGACCCGCGACGCGACGCACGCGTACGATGCGCCACACACCGACCCACACTCGCACCTTCCGAGGAGTCCCCAACCATGGCCCTGAAAGTCGTCAACGGCGGTCGCCCACTCGCCGACACATCCATGTTCACCGACCACGGCATCGAACTCATCGAGCATCAGTTCGGCGCAGCCACTCCCCGTGACGAGTACATCGAAATCATGAGCACCGTCGATGGCGCCATGATCAGCACCCTCCCCCTCACCGACGAAGAAGTCCTCGAGGCCTGCCCCAAGCTCAAGGTCGTCTCCCGCGCCGGCGTCGGCGTCGATTCCATCGACCTCGATGCCGCCACCCGACTCGGCATCCTCGCCTGCAACACCCCCGGCGTGAACACCACCGAGGTC
>JABIST010000306.1 GCA_018700215.1 Dehalococcoidia bacterium
CCGCCAGCGTCTCGGCCGCCTCCGGGTCGTGCGCAATGTGCGGCGTCCACGCATCCAGATAACGCACGGCTGCCTCCTCGAGGATCGCTTCGCCGACGTCGACCCCTAGCTCAGCGGTGGCTTCGGCGATGATGTCGGCCAGCGTGCCGGAGCGCTGATCGGTGGTGGTGCGGGTCCAGCGGCGCGCTTCAATCTGGCCGAAGCGGCGCATCAGGGTCGGTTCGTCTTCGGGGAGGTGGGGCGCCAGATGCTCGGCTGCCAGTTGCCACATATCGGCAAGCTCGATGTCGGCGTAGCGACTGAGCGTGCCGCCCCAATCAAAGATCACGGCGCGGATCGTCACTCGGCACTCACCGCCGGCACCGCCGCTTCCAGTGGTTCCACCGCGACACGCGCGATCCGCCGCTCGTCCATCGCCAGCACCGTGAAGCGGAAGCCGTGCAGGTCGATGTACTCGCCGCGCTCTGGGAAGCGGCGCATGTGGTGCAGCATCAGACCGGCCACCGTGTTCGCGTCCACGTCCGTCATGTCGACATCCACCTCGTTCGAGAGATCGACCAGCAGGGTGCTGCCATCGAGGATGAGCCGGCCCGTCCGACGTCCCTCCTCCACACCGCTCGGCTCCTCACCGCTCTCGCTGCGGATTCGGCCAACCACCTCTTCCATGATGTCCTCGAGCGTGACGAGGCCAGAGGTCACCCCAAATTCGTCGACCAGCATCACCAGGTAGGCGCCGCGGTTGCGCATTAGGTCTAGTACGTTCGCGATCGGTGCGTGCTCGGACTGGAAGATCGCCGGACGCATGATGTCGCGCGCCGTACGTTCGCCGAGACCCTCCAGGTGGGCTGCATTGAGGTCGCTGACGTGCACGTAGCCAGTGACTTCCTCCGGGCTGTCGGCATAGACAGGGAGGCGCTGGAAGCCGACTTCGGAGAGTTGGGCGGCGACCTCGATCAGTGGCTGATCTTGCGGGACGGCGACCATGTCCATCCGCGAGACCATGATCTCCTGCACCTGACGCTGCTCCAGCATCAGCGCGCCCAGCATCCGTTCGGACGCCTCCGTCTCCAGTGCGCCTGCTTCCGCGCCAACACGGATCGCGGTGCGCAGTTCGGCGGCGCTGAGCACCGTTGCGCCGGTGAGCTGCTCGCCACCGAACAGACGGATCAGCAAGCGGGTCAGTGCGTCCAGCATCGCAACGAGTGGCCGGTTCAGCGTGGCCCAGAGCCGCAGCGGCACGGCGTAGAGGCGAGCGAACGCGAAGGCGTGGCTCAGCGCCATTGTCTTCGGTGTGACCTCGCCGAACAGCACCAGCAAGACGGTGATGATTACCGTGGCCGCCAGTACCCCGCTGCCTCCAGCGATCAGTTCGCCGGCAATCACCGTGCCCACCGCGGCGGCTCCGGTGTTTACGAGGTTGTTGCCCAGCAGAATCGCACTCAGCAGGCTGTGCGGCCGTTCCAACAGCGTCGACACCAGGTGTGCGCCGGGCGTGCCCTCGCGCAGCCGGTGCTCCAGTCGCACCCGATCCAGCGAGAGAAAGGCGGTCTCCGCGCTGGAGAAGAAGGCGGAGAGCAGCAGCAGGATGAACAGCAGTACGAAGTAGGTGGCCAAGTGCGTCCTCCAGAGCCGCCAGCGTAGCGAGGATCAAGGTCGGGTGCGTCGCTCGTCGGCTGTCGCCGATCGCCTCAGCGCTGGCCACACGTCCACGTGGCTTCGAGTGTCCGAGGGAACCGGCCGCTCGGTTCCAGGGCGATCAGCGTGGCGCGGAGATCCGACTCGAACGCATCCACCCGGTCGCCGAGGATGTCGCGGTTGGCGAACGAGGTGGAGTAGAGATAGCCAACCACTTCATCCAGCGTCCAGGTGACGATCGCGGTGGTGCTGCCGCTGCTGACCTCCTTGAACGGTGAGTCGCGCAGCAGCTCCTCATGACTGCGCGCCACGCCCTGGTAGTAGCCGCTGCCGGCGCGCCGGCGTTCGCCAAGGTGGCGGCGAACCACCTCACTCAGCGCCGCGATCCATGGTTCGTCGCCGATGCCCATGTCCGGGTTCCACAGTCCGGGCATGTCCAGTAGCGCCACCCCGCCGCCCGCCTGGACCCACTGGTGACACCGGGCGAGCACACCATCGCCGTCCATCCAGTGGACCGCATTGCCAATCGTGACCAGCCGGTAGACGCCGGCAGCCGCCTGAAAATCCTCGGCAGTCGACTCGTGCCAGTCGATGTCGGTCACACCTCGGTCGGCGGCGTCCTGCCTCGCATACGCCAGCATCGCTGTGCTCATGTCCACGCCATCGACGCCCTCGAACCGATCGCGCAGCGCGAGCGCGACGTGCCCGGTGCCGGCCCCGAGGTCCAGCAGCCGCCCGCTGCCGTCCAGCGCGAAGTGAGCCGTGAGCGCCTCGTAGAGCGCGGGCGGGTAGTCCGGGCGGTAGCGCGCGTAGTAATCCTCGGTACCCGCGAACACGAGGTTCGAACTCACGAGCCGAGCACCTCAAGCACCGGCTGCTCGCGATCACGGAGTGACGAGACGACGACCAGCGGGACGCCGGCCGCGCGAATCGCCTCGGCCAGATCGTGCGCAGCGGCAGGGTCAATGTCCGCCTGGTTGACGAGGACGCTGTAGCTGCGATTGCCGACGTGGCTGCGACCGCCGCGCTGATCGGCGAGGACGTGCGCGATTACCTCGGCGGTGCACCGCTCCGCGGGGCCGACGATCGCACGCACGCGTTCGGGGCGGTGCACGTGTTCGTCGTCGAGCGGAGCATCCAGCGCACGCAGTCCAACGACGGCGACCACGTGAGTTGCACTGCTGGGGATCACCGGCTCGTGCTCGGCAGGTGCTTTGAACGGAAGCATCTTGCTGCCGTCCGCCTCCAGCGCCAGCAAGCCCAGCCCGGGCAGTGCAGCTAACGCGTCGGCGATCTCGGGGGTGATCGGCTGCAGGCGTCCCTTCGTTCCGTCTCCGCTGTGCATGACCAGTGGGCGGTCCGACGAAAGTGCATCACGCGCTAGATCGATGATCGTCTCGTCGCTGGCCGCGATCATCGTCGTCGGGAGATCGGGAAGCGAGCGTGGGGTGAACCGGGTGGTGCCTGCGAGGATGGCGGGGCGACCGAGGGCAGCGGCCTCGCTGCCGAGGCGGTAGAGCAGCGAGGTCTTGCCGCCGCCGCCGACGATGGCGACCACGGGGGGATTCGCTTCGTCCAGGTTGAGTGCGCGCCAGAGGGCGGGTTCGATAGTCACCGTTCTATGATCGGGGTAAGAGCGAAGGCGGGGCAATGGCAGAGTTGACAGGAATCGTGCTGGCCGGCGGACGGTCGCGCCGGATGGGCGAGGACAAAGCCTCGCTGATGCTCGATGGCGTGAGTCTGCTGCAGCGCTGCGTGGACCGTCTCGCGTCGGTCGCCGACGAGTTGGTGCTGGTCGGCGCCCCGGGCCGTGCGCTGCCCTCGGTGCTGTCCGATCTGCCGATGCGCACGGTCGAAGACCCGGTCGAGGGTGAGGGTCCGCTGATGGGAATGGCGGTTGGCCTCCAGGTAGCGAGCGCGCCGGTCGCCGTGGTGGTCGCCGTCGATATGCCGCTGCTGGAGCCGGAGTTGCTGCGTCTGCTCGCGAGCCGCGTGAACGCGACACATCGCTGGGTGGTGCCGATCGCGAACGACCGCCCGCAGCCGCTCTGCTCCGCCTTCTCCGTCGACGCCCTGAGTGTGATCCGCGCCCACCTCGATGCCGGGGACCGCGCGCCGATGGCATTGGCGGCGGACCTCGATGCGTATCGGATGCAGGCAGAAGAGTGGAGCGCAGTGGACGCGGAGGGACGCTCGTTCCTGAACGTGAACACGCCCGAGGAGTTCGCCGAACTGGTCCGGTGACTGCCGTTCGTCGGGCAGCTGCCTACAGCGCGCGGTACGCGCCGGACAGCGTGTTGCGGTCGAACTCCAGCGGGCTCTCGCCAAGCGCGTACTCGTAGAGCGCTGCCTTGAAGATCCCCTCCATCGCCTGAACGGTCCCAATCGCGATCGGGATCGTGATCGCCCCCACCGCGATGCCCGCGATCGGAGTGACGAAGAAGAGCAGCGCCGCCGGCACGATCGCGATCAGGAACGCGCCGAAGTAGACGATGCTGAAGCCGAACGAGGCCGCGAACTGCCGGCCCCAGGTTTCGCGGAACAGGCTAGACGATCGTTTGATCGCACCAATCGGTCCAATGCCCTCTGCAACCAGCACCGGAATCACGAAGAAGGTCAGGTAGGCCCAGACGCCGCCGACCATGCTCAGGATGATCTGCCCGATGAAGTTACCCTTCAGCTTGTCTCGCAGGATCTGCAGGACCAGCCCGATGGTGGCCGAGATCAACGCCCACGCGATGATCGCCGGCAGGTGCGACATCGCCGCCTTCAGGCCGCTCTTGATGTTCGGATCGCCACCGCGCAGCCGCTCCAGCGCCGCCGCGACCAGTGCCGCATTGAAAAAGATCACGATGAAGGACGCGGAAAAATACATCGCCGCGGTAACCGCATAGTCCACCGGGGCGATTTCTTCACTGCCGCCGGTGTTGCTCGCCGTATCCAGCCGGTCCAGCGTGCCAGTCCCGGATGCAATCCCCAGGAACAACAGCAGCATCACGATCAGCCCGATCCCGGACATGATCGGAAACAGAATCAGCTCGCGGTCTTTCTGGAGCACGCGCCAGCTTGTCTTCATGAGTTCGAATGTGTGACCAATAGTTCTGAACATGTCGGCAGTGTAGCCGATCACGTGCTGCGCTGGTGCGCAGTTAGCGGTTGATTCCGATAGCATCAGGGCGCGGTGGGGCAAACCGATGGGGTTGCCATGTTTGATTTCGATGTATCTCAGTCTCAGCTAGAAGAGACGGCTGTCGCCGCTGCGATCGCGGTCGGCGGGTTCCTCCTCGCCTGGCTCGTCGCCAAGCTGTCACGTGTGGTGATCCACGCCTTCACCAAAACCACTGAGACCGAAATCGACGATGTATTGGCCAACGCGCTGCGCGGCCCCGTCGTCGCGTTCGTCGCGCTCCAGGGCCTGTTCATCGCCCTTCGCACCCTCTCCTACCTCGATCAGCACACCAACACGATCCAGCGCACCTGGGTCGCGCTCGCCCTGATGATCGTCGTGATCGCCGTCCGACGCGTCGTCCTCGAGCTCGTCGACTGGCTCTCCACGCGCCCCGGCGTCTCCGAGCTGCCCGGGTTCGATGCGCGCTCGATGCCCTTTGTCCGCCGGATTCTGAACGTCCTCGTGCTCTCTGTCGGCACGCTACTGGTGATGGATGCCGTCGGCATCTCCATCAGCCCCCTGCTCGCCGGGCTCGGGCTCGGCGGTTTCGCCGTCGCGTTGGCGCTGCAGCCGCTGCTCAGCAACATCTTCGCCAGCTCCTACGTCATCACCGACGCCTCGATCGCTGTCGGCGACTACGTCGAGGTGGCCGGGGGCCCCACGGGCGTCGTCGAAGACATCGGCTGGCGAGCCACCCGCATTCGCACCTTCGACAACAACATCTCGATGGTGCCGAACGCTGCCGTCGCGGACTCCATCATCACCAACTACGACTCAGCCGACGCCCGTGCCGACGCACGCGTCGACTGTGGCATCGCCTACGAAGAAGACCTCGAGCGGGTTGAGGCGATCGTGCTGGACGAGGTATCGAAGCTCCTGGAGCTGGACTACGTGGATGCGGCCCGCACGCCGCTCTTCCGCTACTCGCAGTTCGCCGATTCCAACGTCAACTTCTTCGTGAAGATGCGCGCCGTCACCTGGGGCGACTCGTTCCTCCTCAAGCACGAGCTGATGAAGTGCATCCACCGCCGCCTCACCGCCGAGGGCGTGGTGATTAACTACCCGGCTCGCCGCCTGATGCTGGCGAGCGAAGACGTCGAGGGCTTCGAGCGCCTCGGGAGCGCTCTGCGGAACGGCGGCACCAACTCGTAGACTCGCGCCATCTGAAGGCGGGTGTCGCGATGAGCCAGGTCGAAGACGAGATTGCACGCCTTACCTCGGAGGATGGCTACCACATCGTCACCCGCACGGATCGCCTGGTGGAACTGGAGCGGAAGAACTCGTGGCTTGGCGTGGTCATCGGTGCTGTGCTCTCAATGGGTGGATCGGTCGTCCCCCGCACTCAGCGCATCTACCTGCACATCGACGAACACGGCGAAGCGGTTCTCCGCCTGCATCCGCCGCACGAGGACAACTGACCAACGCCCCGTCTACCGCGTCGCCGAATCCAGCGACGTGCTCGGCGTCGCCGTCGCTGTCACCGGCGTATCCGTCACCGATCCACCGTCCGAGGGCGTCGCCGTCGCTGTCACCACCGCCACCGGAGTCGTCGTGCTCAGCGATGTTGACCCATCCAGCGCATCCCCGAACCCCAGCCTCTCTCGGATCGCCGCTTTCAATTTCTCCGACTCAAATCCCGCGACCGTTTCGATGAACGCGCGACGTAGTTGATCGTCGCCCAGCAGCAGTTGGCGCAACTTCAGCCACAG
>JABIST010000069.1 GCA_018700215.1 Dehalococcoidia bacterium
CGGTTCTCGCGCGGGTCGATGCCCTCGATGGTGGCCTGGAAGGTGGAGCGGAGGTGTCGGCGGACGAGGCGGGAGCCAGCGACCATGGCGGCGACTTTTTGCTCTTCCTTGACCTTCCAATCGATGAATTCTTCGACGTCCGGGTGGTCGGCGTTGACGATCACCATTTTGGCGGCGCGGCGGGTGGTGCCACCGGACTTGATGGCGCCGGCGGCGCGATCGCCGATTTTGAGAAAGGACATGAGTCCGGAGGAGTTGCCGCCACCGGAGAGGTTTTCGCTTTCACCTCGGATGTTGGAGAAGTTGGAGCCGGTGCCTGAGCCGTACTTGAAGATGCGTGCTTCGCGGGTCCAGAGGTCCATGATGCCGCCGGGGTTGACGAGGTCATCGGCGACCGACTGGATGAAGCAGGCGTGAGGCTGAGGGCGTGCGTAGGCGCTGGTGGACTGGGTGAGCTTGCCGGTGGTGGGGTCGACGAAGGAGTGGCCCTGAGCGGGGCCCTCGATGCCGTAGGCCCAGTTGAGGCCGGTGTTGAACCACTGAGGTGAGTTGGGGGCGGTGCGCTGGCTGGCGAGCATGTGGACGAGTTCATCGTAGAAGGCGTGGGCGTCTTCGTCGCCATCGAAGTAGCCGTGCTTGGTGCCCCAGTAGGTCCAGGTGCCGGCGAGGCGGTGGAAGGCCTGGCGGGCATCGGTTTCGCCGATGAAGGTGGTGTCTTTGGCGGGCTCGTTGCGCTGGAGCCATTCTGGGACGCCGTCTTCGACGACGGGGACGGTGTCAACGGGGACGCCGGCCTTGCGGAAGTACTTCTGGGCCATGATGTCCGTGGCGACCTGGGAGAACTGTGCGGGCATCTCGATATCGGCTGCCTCGAACACAACGGAGCCGTCAGGGTTGACGATTTTGGAGGTGCGGCGCTCGAAAGGGATGCCGTTGTAGGGGTCGTTTCCAGCGGTCGTGAAGCGGCGGTTGATGCGCATGAGTCGAGTCCGTTCGGTGCCGCGGCGAAGCGTCGGGCGGCTGGTAGACGGCGTGGCGGGCGAGGTTGCTGGGTATACCCCGGCGAGCCCGTAGCAGCCGATAAAATGCTTACCCGCTTGAGCAATTTGTGCGAAGCGGGATCGAAATAATGGCGAATGTGGGGGAGGATGTCAAGCTACCGGGTAGGTGCTTATGTCGGTGAACAATTAGATTGCTTCGGCGGGGTTTCAATTGTCGGCATACGCCCTAGAAACAGTCAGAATTGATCAGATTCATCGAGTGATTCTGAGCTGCGAACTCAGTTTTGACTGCTCCCGACGATCGACTCCAGGGCGTCTGGATCCGTGGGGATGTGTTCGCTGAGGTTGTTGTGGCCGTCCGCGGTGATGAGGATGTCGTCTTCGATGCGGATGCCGATGCCGCGGAGGGGTTGGGGGATGTTCTCGTCGTCGGGCGAGAGGTAGAGGCCGGGTTCGACGGTGAAGCACATGCCGGGGATGAGTTCGACGGAGTCTTCGCTGTCGCGGTAGCGGCCGACGTCGTGGACGTCCATGCCGAGCCAGTGTGAGGTGGAGTGCATGTAGAAGGGGCGGTAGGCGTCGTCTTCGATCAGGGCGTCGATGTCGCCTTCGAGAATCTTGAGGTCGACGAGGCCCTGGGTGAGGATGCGGACGGCGGCGTTGTGTGGGTGATCGAAGTGTGCGCCGGGCTGGGAGGCGGCGATGCCGGCGCGTTCAGCTTCGAGGACGATGTCGTAGACGGCGCGTTGCTCGGGGGTGAAGCGGCCGTTGGCGGGCCAGGTGCGGGTGACATCGGCGGTGTAGTAGTCGACCTCGGCGCCGGCATCGATCAGCAGGAGGTCGCCGTCGTGGATCTGCTTGCGGTTGGTTGTGTAGTGGAGGATGCAGGAGTCGTGGGCGGCGGCGACGATGGAGGGGTAACCGTTGCGCGGTGAGCCGAGACGGCGGAACTCCGCTTCGAGGGCTGCCTGGACCTCGTACTCATGGAGGCCGGGCCTGGTGAGCCGGAAGGCGGCATCGAAGCCGTGGCCGGTGATGGCGATGGCGCGGGTGAGCGAGGCGACCTCGGATTCGGATTTGAGGAGGCGCATCTGCTCGAGGATCGGTCCCGGGTCGCGGAGGTCGGCGAGGCGGGGGCCACCGCGCTGGGCCTGCTGGCGGCGGTTCGCGACGTGTTCGGAGACGAGCGTGTCTACTTCGTCGTCGCTGCCGAGGGTGTAGTAGAGGTGTTCGACCTGCGCGAGGAGGGGCGGGAGGCGCGCTTCGAGCTCGTCGATGGGGTAGGCCTCGTCAGCGCCGTAGTGCTGGAGGGCGCCATCGGTGCCAGCGCGGGCGCCGACCCAGATGGCCATCTGGGGGTCGTGGGGGCGGACGAACATGATGAAGGGTGCTTCGGCGCCGGGGCGGATGAGGATAACGGTGTCTGGCTCATCGAAGCCGGTGAGGTAGTAGAAGGTGGATTCCTGGCGGAATTCGTAGTCGACGTCGGAGTTGCGAGGGGTTTCGCGGGCGGAGACGAAGATGGCTGCGCTGGAATCGGCGTCACTTGAGTCAGATAGGGCGCGCATCGTCTCGATGAGCTGTACACGGCGCTCGGCGAACATGGGACCTCGCTTTCGTCGAAGAATCACTGTAGCGCGAGGGGCGTGCTAGCTGAATGCGCTGCGGGGCGGTGCGAGCTAGGGGGCTCCGGCCAGCAGTTCGGGTGAGTAGGTGGTGCCGACGAGGCCGCTGGCGATCAGGTCC
>JABIST010000067.1 GCA_018700215.1 Dehalococcoidia bacterium
CGTGAACTGCTGGCCCTTGTCCAACTCAATGCCAGTCACGCGCTGCACCAGCGGCCCATAGCCAATCTGGTCGCCCATCCCCAGGAACGCCGCCGCAATCTGCGTGTCCACCAGGTTCTCGGCGCGCGCGTCGTACTTCCCGCCCAGCAGCGCTAGGTCGGCCTGTGCCGAATGCACAATCGTCTCGATATCAGGGTCCTCGACCAGCTCAACAATCGCCTCGACGTCCACCGCCAGCGGATCGATCGCTGCCACAGTCGGGTCATCGATGTCGCCCCAGGAGACCTGCACCAGCGACAGCTCAGGGACATAGCGCCCCTCGGTCATGAATTCGAGATCGAGGCAGAAACTGCCCGCGTCCGCAATCGCGTCGGCAATATCTTCAACCTGTGCCAGGTCGGTGACGGGTGGGGGAAGCGACTCATTGCGAGCGGAGGAGTTTGGGCGAACAGTGGTCACACGGCTGACGATAACACGTCGGGGCTCCGGGTTCTCGGATGGAAATGGAGCGTCAGCGCCCCCGTCCCCCTCAACCACCCCCGCGTTGCGCCTTCTTCATGAACCGATCGTGCACATCCCGCAGCACCTCCGGCTCCCCGCGAAACACCAGGTCGAACTGCGTCAGCCCAATCCCGGAGCTGCCCAGGATCTTCACCCGCTGGTGCGTCCACGAGACCGACCAGTCCTCGGTCGTCGCCCCCGTCGCATCCTCGTCCCCGCCAACAAGCTGTGCGCCCATCTCCTTGAAGTACTCCCGAATCAGCCACTCCGGCAGCCCGCGAAGCGAAAGCTCCAGCCTGTCGCTCAAAGCCCGATCGCTCCCCCCGCCACTGGCGGAAAGATGTCACCACCTGCCACCGGCGGAAAGATGTCACCACCTGCCACCGGCGGAAAGATGTCGCCACCCGCTACAGGCGGAAAGATATCCAACGTCGCCCCATCGTCGATCACGCTATCGACCCCGCCGAGGTGCCGGATGTCGCGCCCGTTCACCATCACCGCCACGTACGAGCGAATCGCACCCTCGTCGTCGAAGAACCCTTCGCGCAGATCCGGAAAGCGAACGACGAGCTCTTCGAGGACGGCGCCAACAGTGGAGCCGCCCTCAAGCTCGTCGATCTCCACGGTCTTGTTCCCGTCCGCCATCACACGGAACGTCGCGTAGAGCTTTGCCTCGATCATCGCCAGCAGCCTCTCGGGACCGCTCTAGCTGATGATCCCCAGTTCGCGCAGCTTCGCCTCCGGGACAACGCCGTCCTCCCAGCCACGAGCCGCGTAGTACTCAGCCTTCATCTCGTCCAGCTCAACCACCGAATCCGAGGCCGGGCCGCTGCCCGGTTCCTTCAGGTAACGCTCCGGCAGCGAATCATCCTTGCCGTCGAACCCGCAGAGGTTGTTGAAGTGCCGTTCCAGGTTGTAGACCCGCTCACCCGCGGTCATCACCTCGTCCGCCGTCAGCGGAATCCCCACAAGCACCTCGTACTGAGCCGCGTACTCCTCGGCTCCTTCAGCGAAGGCGGAGAACTTGCACAGGTCCAGCGAGTCGCTGAACGCGTGCAGGTCCTGGAAGATCTTCAGCAGCTCGCCCTTGCCCTTCCACTCCAACGGGTCGGTCTTCACCGGAATCCCCAGCAGCTCCGAAGCCGGCGTGTACCCACGAAGGTGGCAGGCGCCGCGGTTGCTCGTCGCGTAGCCCAACGCCTCGCCCTTCAGCGCTCGCGGGTCATACGCCGCCACTGCCTGCCCCTTTACCGTCATCGCCAGCTCCGGGTGGCCGAATCCCGCAGCCGCACGCGCTGTGCCTTCTGCAAGCTCGCTGCCAAAACCACTGCGCGTCGCAATCTGGTCGGCGGTCTCCACCATCGCGGCGGTGTCGCCCCACGCCAGGCCCGCGCCACTCACGAACTCCCGCTGCGTCGCCTCCATGTACATCGAAATCACATTGCCAAGCTCAATCGCGTCCATCCCGTGGTCGTTGCACTGATCGATCAGCTTCGCGATCACCCGAGGATCATCGTTGTCACAGTTCGCGCCCAGCGCCCACGCCGGCTCGTACTCAAGCGACTCCATCTTCAGCCCGGCGTACGGACCGTCCTTAATCTCAACCTCAATCTTGCAGGCCACCGGACAGGCGTGGCAGGTCGGATCACCCACCAGCAGCGTCTCCCGCACCGTCTCGCCGCTGATCTTCTCCACGTTCTCGAATTGCGTCGTCTGCGAGTTCCGCACACCAACGCCGCCCAGCGCGTTCACCGGGTTCATCAGCACATTCGTGCCATACACCGACAGACCACCCGTCCGAGGTGCAGTCACCTCAGAGTCCAGGATCGTCTGCAACGCTCGCTGGTGAACCGGGCGCCACTTCTCGCGGTCCGCTGCCTTCGGCATCGTGCTGTCGTCGGCCTTGACCACCACGGCCTTCAGGTTCTTCGAACCGGCCACAGCACCCGTACCACCACGGCCCGCAGCCCGATCGTCCTCGTTAATGATCGAGGCGAATCGCACCCCATTCTCGCCAGCTTGGCCAATCGCCATCACCGAAACCGGCTGCCCGTATCGGCCCTCGTAATGCGAGACCGTCTCGTGTACCCCACGGCCCCACATGTCGTCCGCCGGGCGAAGCTCCACCGTGCCGTTCTCCACATACGCATACACCGGCGTCTCAGACTTACCGGTGAACAGCAGCGCATCGAAGCCCGCCCACCGCAGCCGCGCCGCGCTCCAACCACCCATGTGACTGTCCGTCACCGTCCCCGTCAGCGGACTCTTCGTCACTACCGCCAGACGCCCACTCATCGTCGCTTCCGAGCCCGTCAACGGCCCGTTCATGAACGCCAACATGTTCTCGGGGCTCTCGGGATCCACCGTTGGCCCGTTGTCAAAGAGATACTTCACACCCAGCCCGCGCGCACCGATGTACAGCCGAGCGTCCGCCTCGTTGATCTCCTCGTAGCTCACAGTGCCAGCGGTGAGGTCAATCCTCGCCACTCGGTTCGCGTACCCGCCCAGTGCCATCGTGTGACTCCCTTCGAGACCGTGCGCGGATCGGCCCAACGCATCGACCGGATTCTAATCTCCTCCAGCACCTCATGTGTGCACCACGTCACTTGTATGCGGCCGCCCTGCCCTACGGCGACGTCGTCTGCACGTCCGAGGTCGGCACCTGCAGCGGCTCCGTCGGATCAACACCGCTCACATCTGCCCCGCGGTCGCTCTCGCTGTACGCGCCGTCGTGACCAAACGAGGTCAGTCGGTATGGCGGCAACTCAAGCTCAAACTCGTTCGCCGGGATGAAGAACACAATCGTGTCCCCTTGCACCACCACCCGCGCCGCCGAGCCCGTGTAGGAGCCAACGCTACGGCTCGTATCCACCTGACTGACGTCCAGCGACCAGACCTGAGCGTTGTGATCCCAGATCAACTGATACCAGCGATCCGCCCCCTGGAAGAGATCGAAATCGTACGGCGGGAAAAACTGCCAGTCGTTCGCCGGATCACCATCCGAGTCGAACACCGCCGAGAAGATGAACGAGTGATCCGATGAATCCTGCGGCACGTCCTCCACGAACAGCATCGCGAACACCAACACTTCGCCCGCAGGCATCGGCTGCACATCGCTGGCGCAGACCGTGGTCCGGCCATGCGCAGTCACACCGCACTCGAAAATCGAATCGTTGTACGCCTCATTGACGCCGTCCTGATCGAACCCATACCGCGTATCCACGTGGTAACGGAGATCGATCACCGGGTTGGTGTACGTTGGCGTCCGGCCGCTGATGCTGTCCAGCAAATCGCCAATCGCGTCGTGAAAGAAGAAACCGGCCATCGGGTTGCTCTGCCAGACCACCCCCAGCGCGAAGTTAATCGCGTCCAGCACATCCTCCCCAGTCTGGAGCGGATTCTCCGTCGGCTCGGGCGAAGCGCTCGCCTCGCTCGAGGCGGATGGCGAGGCGGACGGGCTCACCCCGCCACCGCCGCCACCAACCAAATCACCGTCGCCATCATCGCCAAAGAACGTCAGGCAAGAGATCACGCTCACCAGCACCAGCAAGATCAACAGCAGCACCACCCGCGCGCAGCCGCCGTAGTAGCGCTTCTCGCGCATCCGCGCCGTCAGCGGCGGCGAGCCACCGCCCGCCGGAGCACCTGCCTGCGCGTAACTCTGCTCCGATGCCAGGTCCGGCGGCTTCGGCGTCGATCCTGATCCCCCTGCCGGCGCCTCCGGCGGCGTGCCTGATTCCCCTACCGGCGGCTCCGGCGGCTCCGAACCGCCCGAACCACCGCCGCCACCCGCGGGCTCGTCACTATCGAGCGCGTCCCCAAGCTGCTTCGCCAGCTCCGAAAACTCGTCCGGCTCTTCAATCGGCGGATCGCGGTCGGGCATCAGACACCTCGCATCAGTTGGCGCGAACATACGAGCACCACAACTCGCTCGTCGAGGGACGTTCGTCGCGCCTCAACCAGACGAGCAGACCTGCGTCCGCATCACTACAATCGCCGCCTCAACACCAACGCCGGGAGGCAACCGCACCACTCACGCGCGAAAGGACCCCCAGATGACCAAAGCCGCCGTCTTCAACGCCGTCCAGGAACCACTCACGATCGAAGAGATCGATGTCGCCGATCCGATCGGCAACGAGGTACTCGTACGCACCGCCGCCAGCGGCGTCTGCCACTCAGACCTCCACTTCATCGAGGGCCTCTACCCCATGCCCAACCGCGCCATCCTCGGCCACGAAGCCGCAGGCGTCGTCGAGGCCGTCGGCCCCAACGTCACCGAGGTCCAGCCCGGCGACCACGTGATCGCCTGCCTCTCCGTCTTCTGCGGCCACTGCGATTACTGCATGACCGGCCGCATGCACCTCTGCAACAACCGACCCGCCCGAGGCGCGAACGAAACCCCTCGCCTCTCCCAGAACGGCGAAATGCTCACCCAGTTCGCCAGCGTCGGCTCCTACGCGGATCAGATGCTGCTCCACGAAAATGGCATCGTAAAGATCGATAAGGACCTGCCGTTTGGCGTCGCTGCGCTGATCGGCTGCGGCGTCACCACCGGCGTCGGCGCCGCACTCCGCACCGCCAAGGTCACCCCCGGCTCCACCGTCGCCGTCTTCGGCGCCGGTGGCATCGGCCTCTCCGCCATCCAGGGTGCCCGCATCGCCGGCGCACGCAAGATCATTGCCGTCGATATGGTCGAGCACAAGCTCCAGACCGCACGTGAATTCGGCGCCACCGATGGTGTAGACGCCTCCCTCGGCGATCCCGTCAAGCAGATCCAGGACCTCACCGACGGTCTCGGCGTCGACTTCAGCTTCGAAGCCATCGGCCTCAAGGTCGCGGCAGAGCAGGCCTGGGCCGCCCTCCGCGCCGGCGGTACCGCCACCGTCATCGGCATGATCCCAATCGGCCAGAACGTCGAAATCCCCGGCAACGAGTTCCTCCGGGAAAAGAAAATCCAGGGCTCCAGCATGGGCTCCAACAGCTTCAAGGTGGACATGCCCCAGTACATCGAGTTCTACCGCCAGGGCCGCCTCAAGCTCGACGAAATGATCACCAAGACCCGCCCCCTCGAGGAGATCAACGAAGCCTTCGCCGACATGAAGAGCGGCGAAGTCGCCCGCTCCGTCATCATGTTCGACTAGCCTCGCCCGCGACGAACGAACAAACGAAGGCCCCGCCGCGAGGCGGGGCCTTCTCTTTGCCCGAATCTCCCGATCACTCCGCCACCTCCACTACTGCAGTGGCGAAAAGTCCGTCGGCGCCAGAATCCGATTTTCGATGTGATGCACCAGCGGCCCATCCCGCTCGGACTCCTCGCGAACCTGCTGCCACTCCGGGTCAGCGCCAAACGCGGCCCACGCCGCACCACGCTGCGCCAGGTCCTCGAACCCCAACACGTACCACAGCTCATCGCTGCGCCCGCCGATCGAGTTTCGCCAATACGCGATGTTCGTCATCCCGTGCTTCTCGAACAGCTCCAACGTGTGGTCGCGGAACCGCGCCATCAGCGGAGCCAGCTTGTCCGGGTGCGCCGTATAGATCCGAAGTTCGTGAATCATCCTCAGTCGCCTCCTCCATGCCCGTGGGAGGCGCAGCTTAGCGGATCAGCGCAAGCAAAAGGCCCCCTCTCGGAGGCCCTCGCCGTTCCCTTGTCGGGGCGCGATCGAGTCGCTGCTCCTAGTCGCGCGGAGCTGCGCTGTAGTCCTGGTAGGGACCGTCGCGCCATGCCAGCGCCTCTTTCAGGCCACCTTCGCGCATCTTGTCGCTCCACTCGTACGACTGGCTCGTGAACGTGCCTGCCGCGTCCAGGTCCGTGCTCGAGTGCACCGAGCTGTAGATCCCCATGTTCTCGTAGAAGCGGTTCATGTGAATCTTCAGCATCGCCAGGTGGTCCGCCGGCAGGTTCGCAATCCGATCCGCCAGCGCAATCGTCCGGTCCTCAAGCTCCTCGAACGGCCACGCGTAGTTGATCAGCCCGTGCTCCAGCGCTTCCGAACCAGAGATGTTCTCCCCGGTGTAGAACAGTTCCTTCGCCTTCCGCATCCCGATGATCAGCGGAAGAATCATCGAGGTCCGCGTACCGGCGAAGCGCAGTCCCGGGTGGCCAAACTTCGCGTCAACATCCGCCGTCACCAGGTCGGACATCATCGAAAGCTCGCAGCCACCCGCAATCGCGTAACCGTGAATCTGCGCGATCGTCACCTTCTGGATATTCCAGTAGTACATGTGAATGTTCGTGATCCGCTGCATTCCGGCGCGAACGCCCTGCCACAGCCGCCGACCCTGGTCGTCCTGCGTGCGGAACGCACGAACCACCGCATCAGCACCGGTCTGCTGCACAGGCGTCAGATCGTAGCCCGCGCTGAACGTCCGCCCCGCACCCCGCAGGATGATCACCCGCGCGCTGTCGTCCGACTCGAGAAACTCGAGCGCGTCGCGCAGCTCGAACAGCAGCTCCTGCGAGAGCGCGTTCATCTTCTCCGGGCGATTCAGCGTGATTCGGGCAATGCGGTTGTCAGTACCAACTCGGTCGATCAGTAGGTTGTCGAAGATCGGCTCGGCCATGAAAAGTCTCCTCGCTGTAGTTCGAGCGTGAATATACAGCGCGATCGAACTGCGGGCCGCACGCGGGCGGACGTTTGCTGTCACATCGCCAACCGGTACCGTTACCGCATGACCACCTCGGACCACTCCCCCGCCGCGCAAAAGCAGCAACTCCGCCCCCAGGC
>JABIST010000049.1 GCA_018700215.1 Dehalococcoidia bacterium
AACGTCACGCCGGTCGAGGCGTTCGGGAAGCGCACCAGTCTCTGCTCGGGATGTGGCCATCGATAGATGATCGCGTGCTCACTCGACCTCGGCAACCACCAGAGGCACTCTGGTCTCAGGACAACAACACGCGCGACCGCATCCAGGGAGCACCCATGGACCTCAAGCCACCAGACCAGACCGGCCTGTTCGAAGCCCTCTACTCCGCACGCGCACTCCGACGCTTCACCGACGAACCCGTCTCCGATGAAGACCTGTTCCAGGTCCTCGACTCTGCAATCCGCGCACCTGCCGGCGGCAACATGCAGATCTGGAAGTTCCTCGCCGTCCGCGACGAAGCCAAGCGCAAGCGCATCGGCGAGCTCTACTGGCAAACCTGGACCGAGTACGGCAAGCAGTACGTCGACGATCCCGCCGAGATCGACAAGCTCCCCAAGCAGATGCAGCTCGTCGTCCGCTCCACCGATGACCTGGCACGCAACTTCGCCACCGCGCCCGTGCACCTCTTCGTCTGTGGCCCCGAAGGCGCCGCGGGCACGCTCTACCCCGCCATCCAGAACATCATCCTCGCCTGCCGCGGACTCGGCCTCGGCACCGTCCTCACCGCATTCCACCGCTGGCACGACGCAGAGATCCGAGAGCTACTCGAAATCCCCGCCGACGTAGTTCCCCACGCCCTCCTGCCCATCGGCCACCCCTCGGACCGCATCGGCCCCGTCGGCCGCCGCCCCGTCCACAAGGTCGCCAGCCTCGATACCTGGGGCGAGCCATGGCCCTTCGCCGAAGCCCAGCCTGACGAGGGCTGGCGCGACCGCTGGATCACCACCTAGCGTCCAGCGTCCGAACAGCCCCCTACTGCCCCGTGAAGTGCGGCTCTCGCTGCTCAATGAAGCTCGCCCGCGATTCCGCCGCGTCGTGCGGTGCGCGACCTGAGAACTGCAACCCGGAACTCTCGTTAATCAGTGCCGTATCCAGATCCACCTGAAGATTGCGCTGCACCGTCCGCTTCGCACTGCGCATCGCCACCGGCGGCCACTTCGCAATCTGGTTCGCTAGCGCCAGCGACTCATCAAGCAATTGGTCGTGCTCCACCAGTCGATTCAGCAACCCAAGCTCCAGCGCCTCCGGCCCCATCACGAAGCGGCTCGTGAAAATCAGGTCCATCGCCCGCGCGTACCCAATGATTCGAGGCAAGAAGAAGCTCATCCCACTGTCCGGCGAAAGGTTGCGCTCGATGAAGGTCGTCTTGAAACGACTCTCCGGCGAACCAACCCGCAGATCGCAGGCAAGCGCCAGGCTCATCCCCGCACCAACCGCCACACCATTCACCGCCGCAATCGTCGGCTTATTGAGCTGGTAGACCGTCTTCCCCTGTCGCCCAACCCATCCATACTGATCCAATCGCTGGCTCTGCGATGGCAGCGCATCTGGGTCGGCATCCGGTCGCGAAGGAGTCAGGTCTGCACCCGCCGAGAACCCCCGACCCTCCCCGGTGATGATCAGCGCCCGCACCTCATCGTTCGCATCCACCTCGGCGCAAACCGCATTGATCTCGTCATGCAGCACATCGCCCAGCGCATTCAGCTTCTCTGGCCGCCGCAGCGTCATCACCGCAACATGTCCTTCAAAATCCAACGTCAGATCCTGGTAGCTCACGAGCATCCTCCTGGGCAATCGACCGAGAGCAGGCAGCATAGCGCGCCACCCCCTTGCAGGCGGGCGCTACGATCCCCCGGTTCGAACCACCGAGCAGGAGGCGTCCCATGTGTCGATCGATCAAGCGACTACGAACCTACCACGAACCAGCAACCGTCCAGGAGTTCGATGAAGCCGCCCTGCAGTTCGTCCGCAAAATCTCCGGCTTCCGCAAACCAGCAAAAGCCAACCAGGATGCATTCAACCGCGCCGTCGCCGAAATCAGCCTCGTATCACAACGCCTGCTTGACGAACTGAAGGTCCCCGCGCGGCCAGTGGCCCGCTAGCCCTCAAGCCCAATGTCGCGCAAGAACGCCTCGTTCCGAGGCTCACGTCCGAGGAACGACCGCACCATCTCGTCCGCGTCCGTCGTCCCGCCACTTTCGAGGATGATCCGCCGGTAATCCGCGCCCGCGGCCAGCCCATCTTCCTCGAAGCGAGTGAACATGTCGTCGCCAAACACCTTGGACCACAGGTAGCCGTAGTACCCCGCGTCATAGCCAAACAGATGCCCGAACCCAGCCTGGAACTGCGTCTCCGGCGGGAACTCAAAGCCCGTGATCGGGTGTAGCTCCTCCGCAACCGCAT
>JABIST010000121.1 GCA_018700215.1 Dehalococcoidia bacterium
CGCGCTGATGCGAGTAGCGGTGATCATACCCCCGGCGAAGAGTCCCCGCCGTCCAACTGAGCCGGGTGATTGCACCCGGTGAACCGAGAGGATGCGGTGTGCCGAAGCAAGTCATGAATGTTGCTGCCGACGATGCGCTGACGACGATCTATCGACTTTCGAACGATGAGGGCGAAGAGGTGATTGCGGCGCGGATCGCCGAGCGCCTGGGGACGCGGCCGGCCTCTGTGGCGGGGATGCTTTCGCGGCTGCGCCGGGATCAGCTGGTGCGGGTGGACGCGAAGAAGCGGATTGCGCTGACGAAGACGGGGTTCGAGCGCGCGGAGCAGGTGGTGCGGCGGCATCGGCTGGCGGAGTGTCTGCTGGTGAATGTGATGGGGTTGGAGTGGTGGCGGGCGTACGAAGAGGCGCACCTGATGGAGCATTCGATCTCCGACGTGACAGAGCCGCTGATTGTGAAGCTGTTGAACTCGCCGGTGGTTTCGCCGTTCGGGTATCCGATCCCGGGTTCGAACGGCGCGATGCATATGTCGGCACGTCGGGTGAGCGATCTGGAGGCGGGTGAGACGGGGGAGGTTGAGCGAGTTTTCGAAGAGGACGAGGAGCTACTTCGTTTCTTTGAGGAGCAGGGGATTCGGCCTGGTGCACGGGTGAACGTGCTGGAGGTGGCTCGCTATCTGGGGACGGTGAAGCTGCAGGTGGGCTCGGGCCAGGGGGGCGAGATTGTGGTTGGTTCGGACGCGGCGCGGCTGATCTGGCTGAGCGACCGCTAGTTGTGTGAGCTTCGCTCCGGTGCCTGCGGGCAGGACCGGTAGACTGTTCTGATGGAGATCGAATTTTCACCGGCTGCTGTTGAGTTGATTCGGGCGCGGGGTGGTCGCGCGGCTTTGGATTTCATTCCGCCGATGGGCTGAAGCGGAACGATTGAGGTGTCGGTCGACACCTATCTGAAGCGGAAGAATCTGACGAAGTACCAGACGCAGGAGCTGGATGGCATTGAGGTGCTGATCACGCCGGTGCTTTCGCAGTGGGCGAGCCGCGTTGAGGTGGACATTGACCGGTTCTTGTTCTGGAAGCGGTTCGATGTGATCGCGGATCACGCTCATCGACCGACCTGAGCGCACGGCTAAGGGCCGCCGTTGGCGGCCCTCCCGACCTGGACGTGAGTTCGACCCGCTAGAACGGGGTGTCGCCGATGCCGAGGATCTCGACATCCTCGGTGGGTTCGACGCTCTGGAAGAGATGCATTTTGACGGTGCCGTGGGTGGTGACGAGGCCTTCGCCGGCGCCGATGAGGCGCAGGGTGTAGGTGTCTTCGGCGCTGGGGAGGTGTGGCGGTTCGACGTGTGCGGGCGCTTCGAGGTGTCCGCCCCACTGGAGGCCACGGCCGTTCTGGGCGCGCTCCCAGAGTTCCGCTACCACCTCGACAAGGATGTCGCCGGTGGGTGCGATGACCTGGGCGACACCGCTCCAGGTGCGTTGGGTGGTTTCGTGTTTTCCGGTTTGCTGTGTGGACTGCGTCATGCGGTCCCCCTTTCCGCAGTTTCGCCCGCTGGGGAGTTCGCCTCGCGAGGAGCGTAGCAGCGGGGAAGAGCGGGACCGGTGACGGAGGTCCTGAGTCAGATAGGAAGAACGGCACGGAAACTTCCGTGCCGTTCTTGTGTGATTTCGGGCGGTTGGGGCGCTAGCTGCAGCCGGTGGTGGTGCCGCAGGACATGCACTTCAGGCAGGTGCCGTTGCGGACCATCATGAGTTGGCCGCACTCGGGACAGGGGTCGCCCTCGAAGCCGCTGGCGCGAGCTTGCTGGAGGAGGACTCGCTCGTGCTGGCGCTCGGCGACGGCGGAGGTCATTTCGACCACGGTGTCGGCGGCGATGCCGGCGGAGAGTTGCTGCTGCGGGGCTGCTACCGGGGCTGCAGCGGCGACGGGAGCTGCTGCAGCCTGGGTCGCGACACCATTCGTGGTGCTGTTTGCCGTGCCATTGGTTGAGGGAGCGGCGGCGACTGGTTGGGCCATGCGTGCTCCGACATCGATTGGTATTTCGTCGTCGGCGGTTGGGTCGGTGGAGAGTTCGACCGGGCCGAGGTGAGCGAGGTCGTCGCGGTCGAGGTAGGTGACGGCGAGTTCCCGGAAGATGTAATCGATGATGGAGCTGGAGAACTGGATGCGGTCATGGCCGGTGACCATGCCGTTGGGCTCGAATTTAGTGAAGACGAAGGTATCGACGAACTTCTGGAGTGGGACGCCGTACTGGAGGCCCATGGAGACGGCGATGGCGAAGCAGTTCATGAGGCTGCGGAAGGCGGCGCCGTCCTTGGCTGTATCGATGAAGACTTCGCCGAGCTGAGCGGGCTCGCCTGGAGCAGTTTCGAACTCACCGGTGTGGATGTAGATGGTGTGTCCGCCGACCTTGGCTTTCTGTGAGTAGCCGGCGCGACGTGCCGGGAGCTTCTCGCGCTTGCCACGCTGTAGCTGGTCCAGCATTTGCTGGGCGGCGACGACGGCTGGGTGCTCGAGGGCGGCGGCGGCTTCTTCTTCGACTTCGTCGTAGTCGTCGAGTTCATCGAAGGCGGCTGCGGCGAGGGGCTGGGAGAGCTTGGAGCCGTCACGGTAGAGGGCGAGCGCCTTGACCATGGAGTCCGAGGCGGACTGGTAGACGTTCTTGACGTCCTCGACAGTGGCTTCGGCGGGCATGTTGATGGTCTTGCTGATGGCGCCAGCGATGAAGGGCTGGGCGGCGGCCATGATGCGGACGTGTGCGAGCGGCTCGATGAAGCGGGTGCCGTACTTGCCGCACTTGTTGGCGCAGTCGAAGACGGCGTAGTGCTCCTCGCGGAGGTGCGGTGCGCCCTCGGTGGTCATGCGGCCGAGGATGTGGTCGTTGGCGGCTTCGACCTGGTCGGGTGTGAAGCCGAGTGCGGAGAGGAGATCGAAGCCGGGTGTGTCGAGCTGCTCATCGGAGAAGCCGAGCACGTCGCGGCAGAAGTCGTCACCGAGCTGGTGGCGGTTGAAGACGAAGCTGACGTGGAAGGAGGTGCTGAGGGCCCTGTCCAGGTTGTCGAGCACGGGCTGTGTGAAGCCACGTTCGGCGAGCGAGAGGCGGTTGATGAAGGGTGCGCCCTCCAGGTGCTGGGTGCCGGCGGCGTAGGCGACGATTTCGTCGATCTGGGTGCGCGAGTAGCCGAGGCGGCGGAGTGCGGTGGGTACGGATTCGTTGATGATGCGGAAGTAGCCACCGCCGGCGAGCTTCTTGAATTTGATGAGGGCGAAGTCCGGCTCGACGCCGGTGGTGTCGCAGTCCATGAGCAGGCCGATGGTGCCGGTGGGGGCGATCAGCGAGGTCTGGGCGTTGCGGAAGCCGTGCTTGCCGCCGAGTTCGAGCGCGC
>JABIST010000063.1 GCA_018700215.1 Dehalococcoidia bacterium
CCGCCACAACCTCCGAGGACGAGCCGCCCCCTGCTCCCCCGATCGGCCCGCCCTACCCCGACCACCTCAGCGAACGCGAAGTCGAAGTCCTCCGGCTCGTCGCCACCGGCAAAACCAATGCCCAGATCGCCGAACAACTCGTCATCGCCCCCGGCACCGTCGCCCGCCACGTCAGCAACATCCTCAACAAGACCGCCCTCAGCAACCGCACTGAACTCGCCACCTACGCCGTCGCCCGCGGCCTCACCGCACCCTAGTCGCGCTTCCCACCGAGGTCTGCCAACCCTCCTGGCGTCCCTGAGCAACCGGCCACTACATAGATCTTGATAGTCCGTTTGACGACAAAGATGCACACAAGATGTGCAATTCGATCGATGGCACGCCTCTCCCAAAATTCGAACATGACCGCAACAAGACGTCGGCATTCGACAAAACGAGGAGAGAACAATGGCAATCGCACAACGTCTCGATCACTACGGCACCAGGCACCCCAGGCAGACCTTCGTCTTCGGCATCGCCGCCGGGGCCGCCATCGTCGCCGGCATCGTCCTCGCCGCGGCACTCACCATCGCCACTGACGGCAGCGGACCGCGTGTCGCCGTGAGCAGCGGAGCAGTCATCACCAACGAGCAGGCCTTGGTCGCCGAGCAAGACTACCGAGCAGCCAACGGCATCGCGGCGAGCGTCGCATCGGCACCGGCCATCAGCGACGAGCAGGCCTTGGTCGCCGAGCAAGACTACCGAGCAGCCAACAGCATCGGCAGCACTCGCTCGCTCGCCGGCGTCGCCTCACTGACACCCGAACTGACTGCCGGGATGAGCGATCTAGTTCCCGGGCACCGCTTCGCAAGCGCGAATCTCGTCCCCGTCGACACCACGCTGACGCCGGAGCTGAGCGCCGGAATGGCCGACCTGGTTCCCGGTTACCCGTTTACCTGGGTAACTCCAGAGCTTCGCGCCGGCATCGAAGGATGACATCCGGCTGGCAGCAGCGCCGCCAACCGGGGTCGATGTCTCAGCGGAGGCCGGGCAATCTACCCGGCCTCTTCGCTTACCCCGCCTGACCCTCACCCCGCACCCGCCCGCCCTCCGGGCTGTAGATCTCCCGCGCCCCATCCCCCCGATACCGTCCCGCTCGGCCCCGGCCCGATCTCCACCATCGTCGGCCGCGCACTCCCCAGCACCACCACAATCAACACGATCACCATCTCGACGCCGCCCACGATTTGCCTGACCTCAGTTCCCATCGCTTCCGCTGCCCTCCCCAAATCTGAAACATCGACCCGCTGCCCTGCCGCCACTCCGCCCAGCCTCGGGCCGCCCAGCAGCGCGCGCCACCGGTCCGTGCCACACATCACTGTCTGACCAGTTCGATGCCTCGCTCACCGCCCGCCCCTCCCGCCCACATCAGCATTCAGTCAGCTTCTGTCGCACGCACCGTCAGCAAGCCCTCGTATCCTGATCGTGGGAACAACTCCTTGCTCGGTCGGCCAACTGTTCTGGCCACCTGGTCGTGTTCCGCCAACTGCATCCACCCGAGAATTCGATCACCCCGGAACAACATAGACAGAACGATGACCCATCTAACCGACGCAGCACCACCCTCCTCACGGTCAGACCACCCTCATCTCCGCGGGCACACCGTGCTCGCTGCGCTCCGCTCGCCGCTCCTGCTGGACCGTCTCCGTCAACTCACGCCACTGGCGATCGTGCTCGTGATCATCTGGATCGCCGTTGCCCGTCGGTCCGACGATGTCCTACCCATTCCCTTTCTCGCTCTCTACGCCGCAGTCATCCTCTCTGCGTCGGCGGTCGGCTTCCGAGGTGGGCTCATCGGCGGGGCCGTCGCCGGCCTCTTCCTCACCTACGCGACCTATGCTGGCTTCGGCCCTCCCGGCCTCGATAGTGGGCCAAGGCACGTGCTGTTTGGCCCCCTCCTCTACCTCGCGAGCGGCGCATTCGTCGGCTACCGCACCGGCCGACGCCAGCGTGACCTCCGGATCCTCCGCCGCTCCGCCGCCGTCGGACTCTCCGACGCCCTCGCCGAGGGCTACCTGCTCCTCGACGCCGAAGGTGCCGTTCTCGATGCCAACCAACCGTTCGCCAGCATGATTGGCGTCCCGCTGGATCGCATCATCGGCCGCCACGTCACCAACACCGATCTCGGCCTCACCTACCTCAACCCGGACGGCACACCGGCGGATGTCCGCACGCTCCCCCTCGCCCTCGCCATCGCTACCGGTCAGACCCAGTACGATCAGCTCATCGCTGTCCGCCGTCTGGACGGCAACGTCATCAACGTCCGCCTCAACATCGCCCCCGAGGCAGGCGCAGACCGCCCCGAGTACTTCGTTACGACCATCACCGACGTCACCGCCCGCGTCGCGGACGAACGCGAACTCGCTCGCCTCAACAGCGAACTTGCCGCCCGCTCCCAGGAGCGACAGGCACTCGTCCGCCAGCTCCTCACCGCCCAGGAAGAAGAGCGACGAACCGTCGCCTACGACATCCACGATGGACCGGCACAGCAACTCACCGCTGCCCAGATGTTCCTCGACGCCTACGAACACGAGACCAACCCGGCCGAACGCTCACGCTACTTCAGTCAGGCCCGGAACAACCTCGGCGATGGACTGGCCGAGACCCGGCGCATCATGTCCGGCCTCCGCCCCGCACTGCTCGATGACGTCGGGCTGGCCGACGCCGTCCACACCCTCGTCAGCGAGGCAACCAGGGACACTGCCGTCAAGGTCGACTTCCAGGCCTCCGGCCTCCTCGAACGCGTTCCGTCCGAGGTCGAGATCACCGCCTACCGAGTCGTGCAGGAGGCGGTCTCCAATGCACTCAAACACGCTCGCACACCGCTACTCTGTGTCCGCCTCCACGGCCGACCCGACGCCGTCAGCGTCACCATCGAGGATCGCGGCATCGGCTTCGCTCCTGACCAGGTTTCCGCTCCCGTCGGGGGGCGACACTTCGGCCTCGTCGGCATGCGCGAGCGCGTCGACTTGCTTGGCGGTGAGCTGTCGATCGATTCAGCTCTTGGCCGCGGTACCGTCGTTGCCGCCATCATCCCACTCGCCATGACCGTCTGACTGCACCAGGCGCCCGCGCCCCCCACCCAGTCCCTACCGCTCCCAACACCCCGCCCGCGGCATGCCCCTCGCTCCCGCCCCAGACCCCGCCCACTTTAAAGTCGGCCCCACCGACATCCACCTCGAAATGGAACCCTGACCACAACCACACGTGGAGATTCCCACGCGCCTACTCCGTCGCCCCTGGTGGGTGGCCTCCGTTCCGTCCTGACACTCTCCCGATCGGATTTCGCCACCGTCCCTCCGGGCCGCGTCTGATTTGATCGAGGGTTTCCCCGGAGTGTGACATGGGACTAATGGCAGGTAAGAATAGACATGACGAAAGTCACTAAATATTCATGTAGCGGGGCCTCCCCGACCGAGCCGAGGAGATCCGCGTGACTGATCAGCAAACTGACTCGACCGACAGCGCCGAGAACACCGTAAGCCGAAGAAAGTTCATGGAAGGCCTCGGCCTCACCGCCGCGGGCGCCTCCGCTGGCGTCGTGATCGGCGTCGCACTCCCCGTCGGCAGCGAGGCCGCCTCGCTCCCCGCTCAACCCACTGACGTTGCCTGGCCCGCCGACCAGAGCATCCGCCCGCAGCTCACCCCCATCTCCCAGCTCCAGCCCGCAGCCGATGACGAGCAGCACATCGCCTATGCGCCCGCCCTCCCCGCGCCCGCCGCACGCTCAGACCAGCGCACCTACGATGTCCACATCGAATCCATCGAGGGCGACTGCTCGCTCGACCCCGCCAACGGCATCACCACAGAGATGTGGGGCTTCCGTATTGCTGGCGATACTGAGGTCAACTGCGGCTCCCCCGGTCCCGTCCTCCGCGGCCGCGTCGGTGA
>JABIST010000090.1 GCA_018700215.1 Dehalococcoidia bacterium
GAGACCTGCCTGCTCGGCGATGCCGCCGGCGTTGTCCGCAACGGGGCCGTAGGCGTCCGTGGCGAGCGTGATACCGAGCGGGGCGAGCATGCCGACGGCCGCGAGTGCGATGCCGTAGAGGCCAGCCAACTCGAAGGTCACCCAGATAGCGACCACGATGGTGAGCAGTGGCACCGCTGTGGACAGCATGCCGAGGCTGAGGCCACCGATAATGAGCGTGCCAGCACCGGTCTCGGCCTGTGCAGCCAGCTTCTGTGTCGGCGAGAATTCGTAGGCGGTGTAGTACTCGGTCACCGTGCCAATGACCTGACCAGCGACGAGGCCAGTCAGGATCACCCAGAACAGCTTGAAGTCGAGATCCATCATCACAATCGCGATGGCGGAGCCTGCGAGGACGATTCCGCTTGCACCGAAGATGCCCGTGCGAAGCGCCCAGAGTAGGCGGCCCATGTCCGCATCCTCGCTGGTACGGACCAGGAAGGTGCCAATGATTGAGGCGATGATGCCGATCCCCATCACCATGATGGGGAGCAGGAACGCGTTCGACGTGTACTTCTCGACGTCCTCTGCAGTGAAGACGCCATTCTCGCCGAAGCCGACGACAGCGGTAAATCCGAGTGCGATGGTCGCCACGATCGAGCCGGTGTAGGACTCGAAGAGGTCGGCGCCCATGCCGGCGACGTCGCCGACGTTATCGCCAACGTTGTCAGCGATGGTGGCGGGGTTCCGTGGGTCATCCTCGGGGATGCCCGCTTCGATCTTGCCGACCAGGTCAGCGCCAACGTCAGCGGCCTTGGTGAAGATACCGCCACCGACACGGGCGAAGAGTGCGATGGATGAGGCGCCGAACGCGAAGCCGGTCAACGGTGTGACGTTCTGGAACACCATGTAGATCAGCGTGATGCAGGCGAGGCTGAGGCCGGTGACGGTGACGCCCATGACCGCGCCCGATGAGAACGCGACACGTAGTGCGGGGTTGAGCCCGATTTGCGCCTTCGCAGCGGTGCGCACGTTGGCACGAACGGCCACGTACATCCCCACGTAACCGGCAGTCGCCGATGCGATTGCACCGATGATGTACGAGATCGCGGTCCGGGGGAGGTCGGTCAGTTTGCCGCCGGAGTCACCGAACTTATCGAGGACATCGAAGTCCACGAAGATCGCAAGAATGACTGCGACGACGATGACGAACCCGGCGAGGAATGTGTATTCCCGCTTGAGGAACGCCGCAGCGCCCTCCTGAATTGAGACGCCGATGCTGCGCATCGCGTCGCTACCTTCGTCTTCGGCCAAGAGCTGCTTCGTCGTCAGAATGGCGAACGCCAATCCGATGACGCCAGCAACCAGCGCGAAATACAAGATTTCCATTAAGTCTCTGCCTCCCCTGGGCCTTGTGGGGTGATGCTCGTGCGGGTTCCATCAGGGACACACACGGTCGAATCGCGCGGCAGCGTAGCATCGCCACCGAATACAGGCATCAGGACCCATAACGCTTATGTAGACACTCACCTACACAATTGCGCGCAGTGTATCCACATTGTTGTCAACGCGCTGGGATAACTAGTCTGGAGTTGAAACAATCTCAGGATGAGAGTTAGAGATCCTTGACCGGATCCGGGAACTCGCCTTCGCGAGCGGCATCGATCATGTCGCGAGTTTCGTCAGGAACGTCCATCCCGTAGTCCTCGAAGCGCTTCTCTACCCAGCGCCCAATCTGTCGAGGGTCCTCGATTCCACCGCCCGGATCGGGCATGCCCAGTTCGTCCATCACCTGGCCAGCGCTTTTCACGCGGGAGAGACGAGACATCATTCGCTTCATCCGCTTCGAGCCGCAGTGTTCGCACTTAGGCTTCACTTCGGTACGGACCGAGCGCACCAGGATGGAGCTGAGCTGCTCGCAGGCCTGACATCGGTACTCGTAGATCGGCACTAGTCGACTCCGCCGTCGCCTGCCGCCTCTTCGCGCTTCTTGTTTACGCGGAACTTCAACGTATGTGCCGGGTCGACACGTTCGATTGGGTCAGCACCCGCATCGGCACGGTCTGCCATATCTCGGAAGTCCGCACCAAGGTCCTCGCCCAGCTCGTTACCCATGCGCCGCGTCCAGCGCGCGAAGTCAGCTTCACTCTTGCCATCGAGGCGTCCGAGCTGCTGATCGATATCTAGATCGTCGAGCTGCTGTGCATCCGAACGAACGCGGGCGAAGCGAGACATGACACGCTTCAGCTTCGTGCTGCTGCACTCTGGACAGGTCGGTTTGTCGACCGCCTTTACGGAGCGGAAGAACACCTCGACGCGCTGGTCGCAGCCGGAACAGTCATATTGGTAAATCGGCATGATGAACTGAGTGTAGTAACGGTCTCCGCCGGTGACCACTCCATGGGCCGATACTGAGGTCACGAGACAAGCTGTCCATCGGTCGGGATCTCACCACATACGTTGGTCCTAACCTCGGCGTAGCGCTTGTGGGGTGCTAGCATTGGACTCCACACCCAACAGATGCCGGGCGCACCTTGCGTTGCCGTGCTCACGAGACCCAAGGATTACTGCCGCATGGCCGCTTCCACTAAGCCGCGCGAAGATTTCGTCGAAGCCAACGGGCTTCGCTTTCACTACCGCGAATGGGGCGACGCCCGCAGCAAGCACGCGGTACTGCTCCTCCACGGCTACACCGAGACCAGCGACATCTGGCTTGAGGTTGGCCCAGATCTGGGCCGCGAGTTCCGCGTCATCGCGATCGACTCGCGCGGCCACGGTAAGAGCAGCTACGCACCGAACCA
>JABIST010000273.1 GCA_018700215.1 Dehalococcoidia bacterium
GGGTTCGGCGGGGGCGCATACGTCGGGGTAGGTCGGCTAGGGTGCGGGCTTGATGGCTAGTGGAACTCTTACCGTGGGCTGAGCGTACTTACTAGCAGAGGGGGGCGAGATGGGGAGCGCCGTGTTGATCGATGTGCTGGTCGATGTGGATCGGTAGACGGTGGCGGCGAGTCTCGCTGGTTGGGCTGGTGTGTCTGCTTGGGCTGCTCAGCCTCACTGGTTGTCGTGGTCAGCCCACGATCATGGAAGTGTGGGCGACCGACGATGACCTCGTGATCGAGGTGATTCTCGACACATGCAACGCAGACGTCAGTGTGGACGTTGTCGAGTACGACGACCGGGTCGTGGTTCGGGCGACGAATCACGATGCGCACTTGATCGACACCGGTAGCGACGACTGCCGGGACGGTGTGCGCGTCGATCTTGAGAAGCCGCTAGGTGATCGGAGGGTGACGGACTCGTCGGGTGTGGAGATTGTGGTGACGCAGCCACCGTGGGCCGTTGGATCGACCGAGTCGACCGAACAGGGCGATCTGCCGGATGTTGAGCCGCCCGAGATGTTCGATCCGCCGACGGATGCGGAGCTGTCGGATCTTCAATTTATCGCCGAGCGAGATGGCATCTCGCTTGAGGAGGCCGTGGCTGCCTACGGCTGGCGGCGGGGTTTCTCGCAGCTCGTTCAAGAGATTGCTGTCTGGCATCGGAAGTCGTACGCCGGTGCGGCGATTGAGCCGGACGGATCGATTTGGATTGCCTTCAAGGGAGACGTTCCGAGCGATGTTGTTTCGTTGGTTCGGCAGTTTGAGCGCGAGGTGCTCGAACCGCTGGGTTTGTCAACGCGAATCGAGCTTGTGCCTGATCGTGGCTTCACGGAGCGGGAGCTGAACGCGCGGGTGATCGCCGCGTACTACGCCGTTTACGACCGCTCGCCGCTGGTGAGTGACGTCAGCGCTGCGGCCGATCCTCGCACCGGGGAAATCCAAATGGTGGTCCGCTCGGTGGGTGCGGATGTCGCTCGAACCGAGGCGGACGTGAGGGCACGTGTGTCAGACGACGTGAAGGTGCGAGTGACGTACTTCGCGTTCGGCGAAGGTGATGGTCTCAATGGCCCCGTTTACGCCGTCGTACATGAGGTGCGGGTGGTCGACGAGCTTGTGCTTGAGGTGGTTCTAGACACGTGCACCGCTGACGTCAGTGTGGATGTCGATGAGTACGACGATCGAATCATGGTCGAGGCGAGGTATCACGATTGGTACCGATTCCTGACCTTTCACCCCGCCTGTCAGGACCTGGTGCGTGTGGATATCGAGCAGGCGCTGGGTGACCGGAGGGTGACGAGCTCATCGGGTGAGGAGATCGTCGTCAAGCGACAGATTGGTCATGCTGCGGTCATCGAGCTGCGGGCCGTCGACAATGGCCTCGGGCTCGAGGTGCTGCTCGACACCTGCAACGCCGACGTCAGTGTGGACGTCGACGAGTACGACGATCGGATTGTGGTTCACGCGACGAATCCCGATTGGCATCTGTTCGTCGCCGGTGACGACTGTCAGGACGGGGTGCGTGTCGAGCTTGATCGGCCGTTGGGTGACCGGAGGGTGACGGACTCGTCGGGTGGGGAGATTGCGGTCACCCAGCGACCCTGAGGGCCGGCGTCGGATCAGTCGGGGCGGTCGAGGACGGTGCCGACTTCGAGGAATTCGGCGGCGGGGGACTTCTTTTCGCCTTCGACCTGGGCGCGTTGGACGGTGATGGTGCCGCCGATGACGGCGATTTCGACGCTGCCATCGTTGGTGGCGACGACGGTGCCGGGGGCTTCCTCGGGGGAGCCGGGGGAGTAGGAGGCGTTGAAGAGGCGGACTTCGCGGTCGCCAGCCTGTGCGGAGGCGCCGGGCTGTGGGTCGCAGCCTCGGATGAGGTTGTAGACGACGGGGCCTGGCTTGTAGAAGTCGATCTTGGCGTGCTCGGGGCCGCAGGGGGGTTCGTAGGAGGCCTGGGAGTGGTCTTGCTCGATCTTCGGGGCGGTGCCTTCACGGACCTGGCGTGCGCCATCGACGAGGCCCTGGACGCCCATGGGGTAGAGCTTGTCGAAGTAGATGGAGCCGACGGTGTCTTCGGGGCCGATTTCGACTTCGGTCTGGGAGAGGATGGGGCCGGTATCGATGCCTTCGTCGACCCAGAAGATGGACATGCCGGTGGTGGGTGAGCCGGAGATGATGGGCCAGTTCATGGCGGCGCGACCGCGGTGCTTGGGGAGCATGGAGGGGTGGTACTGGATGGCGCCGTGGGTGGCGGCTTCGAGGACGCGCTTGCGGACGATGTCTGTGACGAAGGCGAAGACGAGGAGTTCTGGCTTCCAGGAGAGGTACTGCTGGAAGGGCTCGTCCTTGCGGAGGTCGCGGGTTTCGATGAGGGGGATGCCGGCCTCGGTGGCGGCTTCGAAGAGGGGGTCTGGGCGGGAGCCGGGGCGAGGGGTGGAGACGCCGACGACTTCTTCGCCGGCTTCGATGAGGGCGTTGAAGACGTCGCGACCGAAGGCGGCCTGACCAAAGATGACGATGCGCATGGGTGGCGCCTTTCACTCGGAAGCCGGGCGGGGCCTCGGGAGACATGTCTCCACGCCGAGATGGGCTCGGCAGGGAGGTCGGCGCGATTATAGGGGGACGGGCGTTGTGCGCCTGTCCGGTGGGGGTCACTGGCGGCTGAAGCCGCGCACGATCAGCCAGAGGGCGAGGACCATTTCCTGCAATCCCAATGGCGCTGATAGGAGGACCTCGGTTGTGGAGAACGGTTCGATGGCCGCGAAGATCTTGAGCAGGGCAGCGATGAGGTAGGGGACAGCGGCGACGAGGCCCCATCCCGAGAGCCAGCGGGGCACGAGCCGCGATGTGAAGAGGACCCAGTAGAAGAGGCCTGCGCCGGTCAGGAAGAAGATCGTCCCGATGGTTCCGCCCATTTCGGCGATATCGCCGAGCGCGGTTCCGACGCCCCGGAGTTCGTCGAGGTTGGTGTCACTGTCGGCGAGCAGGAAAAGCACGGTCCACATCACGACGACGAGGAAGTAGCCGCAGGTCTCTAGGGCACTTCGGAAGACGATGTAGCCGAGCGCCATGCGCTCGCTGGTCTCGCGCAGGATGGGGAAGATGACGATCGGGATGAACGCGAGTGCGAGTCCCATCACCAGAATCAGGAGCGCTCCAGCCGGGAGGCGGGCTCCGATCGAGTCAGCGCTTGCGAGGTAGTCGGGCCCCTCGAGGCCGCCGCCGGTGACTGAGACGCTGAGGATGCCCGCGACGGATCCGATGATGTAGAGCACTCCGACCGTGGCGGCGGTGCGCCGTTCCGTGCTCAAGGCGGGCCTCCTGTGATGGGCGCGCTCGTGTGTCCTCGGCAGCGCAGGGACATCGTAGCGCCGGATCAGTGGGGAGCGGCTGGGTGCGGCTCGGGACGATCAGTCGGGGGTGATGGTGTCGGCGGCGCGCCACATGTACCAGGAGGCGACGGAGCGGTAGGGGGACCATTTGGCGCCGATTTCGGCGGCTTCGGCGGGCTTTGGCGTGGCTTTGAGGTCGTAGCAGACCTCCATGCCTTTTTGGATGCCGAGGTCGCCGATGGGGAGGATGTCGGGGCGGCCGAGGTGGGACATGAGGAACATGTGGGCGGACCACTCGCCGATGCCTTTTACGGCGATGAGGTGGGCGATGACTTCGTCGTCGGTGTAGTTGTCGATGTTGTCGAAGTCGAGATTGCCCTCGAGGGTGTGGCGGGCGAGGTCGCGGAGGTAGCCGGCTTTTTGTCGGGAGACGCCGACGGAGCGGAAGGTGTCATCGTCGGTGGTGGCGAGTTCAGTGGGGGTTGGGGTGCGGGACTCGTCGCCACCCTGATCTGCGCCCTCATCTCGGAAGTGGGCGTAGAGGCGTCGTTGGATGGTGCGGGCAGCGGCGCCGGCGAGCTGCTGGAAGAGGATGGTACGGACGAGCTGGGCGTAGGGGTCGGTGGAGGGGCGGGGGCCGTAGGGGCCGTGTTCGTCGATGAGGCGGCCGACGATGGGGTCGACACGTCGGAGGTGTCGGTAGGCGGCGGCGGCGGAGAATCGGAGGCGTTCGGGCATCGGTGGTTGGCTCCCAGGGTCGATGGTAGCGGGGAGGGGCGGTAGCGGGCTGGCGAGAGGTGGGGTGTGGGATATGCTGCGGCGACTGCAAATCGAGGAGTTACGCGTGGATCAGCCGCCGATTGTCACGAAGATCGAGATCACCGAGTTCAGCTATGAGCTGCAGGACATGGAGCCGCATCGGGAGACGCGGATGCCGATGTACAAGAAGGGCGGGAAGCTGGGGCGGACGGCGCGGGTGCTGACGGTTGAGTCGGACGTGGGGGTGACCGGGGAGTATGTGGGCGGGAACGCATCGGAGCTGGCGGGGGTGGCGAACGTTGCGAACGCGCTGCTGGGGCGGAGTGCTCTGGCACGGGAGCGGTTCTACAACGACGCGAAGCTGGCGTTGAAGCAGCAGGCGCGGATGGGGATGTCCCAGGTGGATATGGCGTTGTGGGACCTAGCGGGGAAGTTTTTCGATGCGCCGGTGTACCAGTTGCTGGGCGAGTATCGGACGGAGTTGCCGTGCTACGCGAGCACGACGGTGGGGGACGATGAGCCGGACGGGTTGAGCACGCCGGAGGCGTATGCGGACTTTGCGGAGCAGTGTCTGGAGATGGGGTACCCGGCCTACAAGATTCACTGGTGGCGTGATGCTTCGTTGCAGAAGCGGCTGGACTTGATGGAGGCGGTGGCGAAGCGGGTGGGCGGGAAGATGGATCTGATGCTGGACCCGGCGAGCACGCTGGAGACGTTCGCGGACGCGTACAAGGTGGGGAAGGCGTGCGACGAGTACGGGTTCCTGTGGCTGGAGGATCCGTATCGGGATGGCGGGGTATCGGCGTTTGGACATCGGAAGTTGCGGGAGCTGATCAACACGCCGCTGTTGCAGACGGAGCACATCCGCGGGGTGGAGATGCACGTGGACTTCATCGTGGCGGACGGGACGGACTTCGTGCGGATCGATCCGGACTACGACGGTGGGATTACGGGGGCGATGAAGATTGCGCACGCGTCGGAGGGGTTTGGGCTCGATGCGGAGATCCACGTCGGAGGTCCCGAGCGGCGGAATCTGATGGCGGCGATTCGGAACACGAACTACTACGAGATGGGGCTGGTGCATCCTCGGTTGAAGATTGGGCGGCCGCCGGTGTTTCTCGACTTCACGGAGGAGCTGGATTCGATCGACGCCGAGGGGCGGGTGAGCGTGCCGACGGGGCCGGGGTTTGGGGCGACGCTGGACTGGGAGTACATCCGGGCGCACGAGACGGGGCGGCAGACGTTCGAGCGAAGCTAGGTTCGGTCGCGGGCGGCGCGCTCGGCCTCGACTTGGTCGAGGAAGCGGGCGACCTCGGCGGGTGAGCGGAGGTGGTGGCGTTGGAGGTGGGTCCAGCGAGGATCGGCGAAGCGGTCCGCCTGGCGACGGCGGCTCGCCCGGTAGTTGCGGAGGACGAAGCCGGGCAAGGAGTCGTTGCTCCAGAGCTTGAAGTGCTCCCAGAACCTCTCGCGATTGTTGCCCCAGAGGAGTTCCTGATCGCGCCAGCGTCGCCAGGTGCGGCGGAGGAGGCGGGTGAACGAGACTCGGAACCCGAGGTCGATCCAGATCCAGGTGTCGGCCTGAGCCAAGACGATGTCCGGGATGCCTTTGCCGTTGTAGTTGCCGGCGACGGCCCAGCGTGGGGCGGTGTTGATGGCGGCGGTAACTTTGACCTGGAAGTCCTCGGTGGTGGATTCTTGCCAGTCGGGGAGCCAGTGGAGGGCGTCGAGTTCGATGTAGGTGCCGTCGATCAGCTCGGCGAGCTGTTGGGCGAGGGTGCTTTTGCCGTTGGAGCTGGTACCGACGACGGAGATGCGGTCGCCGATGAGTGGCGGCTGGTCGGAAGCGTGATCGGGCATGGCGAACCTCGGGCGTTGGGAGCGGGCGGCCCGGGAGTCTAGATCAGGTGGGAGGGTGGGTGCCACCTCGGAAGGTGGGGTGCGGCTAGCCGCCGGCGAGTTTGACGTTGTGGCCGAGCTTTTCGAGGAGGGGTTGGAGCTTGGCTCGGTGGTCGCCCTGGATGACGAGGACTCGCTGCTGGCGGGTGCCGCCGGCGCCGAGCTGGGTTTTGCACTGCTTGAGGACCTTATCGAGGTCGGCGTCTGAGCCGGGGAGGCCGACGACGAGGGTGCCGGGCTTGCCGCCCTTGCCGGGCTTGCCGCCCTTGGCGGACTTGCCTCGGTGGAGTCGGACGAAGCCGTCGTTGGGGTCGATGGGGAGGGCGTCGGGGGAGCCGCGGCGCGGGGGCTTGGAGCGCTTGTTACCCCTCGGAGGTTTTGGGGGGCGGTCGGAGGTTGGCTCGCGTGTGGGGCCGCCGTCGCTGGATGGGCGCGATCGTGCGTGTCCGCCGCGGCGACGCACCATCCGACTTGTGGCCGCACCCAGACCGGTGGGAGCGCGTAAAGGCGCTTCGCGCAGGCCCAGCCAAAAAGGTGAAGAAGACGTA
>JABIST010000064.1 GCA_018700215.1 Dehalococcoidia bacterium
CGGACACCTCGGTGACTTCGGTCGGTTGGATCATGTGCCGCGGGCGATGTCGCCGTAGGCCCAGTGGCGGCGCTCCCAGAGCACTGGCGGCTCCTGATCCCACTCGGGTGGCAACACGGGAGTCTGCCAGCTCGGATCGGGTTTCCACTCCGGCCATCCATCCCCGAACGGCGACTCACGACGCTCGATTTTCGAGATTACTCGCTCACCCTCGGCACGGATGGAGTCGGCGAAGTCCGCTGGGTAGACGCCCTGCTGGACCCGTTCCGCCAGTTCGTCCGCATCCTTCCAGCGCCACTCCAGGTCGGGTGTCACGACGATGTCGAGCATGTGATCGTTCGTGTCGAAGCCGATCCCGGTGCGGCGATAGGGCTCCTCCATGTTCACGTAGTAGGTCGTATGACGACGCTCGCCGTCTTCGTGTTCCCAGAAGACCCAGATCGAGTGATGGGCGCCGGGATACATCAGACGTAGGACATCGCGCCGCCAGACCTCGTCATCCAGCACGCGGGCGTAGCCGCGCTCGCGCGCCTCCTCGGGCGGTAGGCGGCGGAAGCGCTTGTATAGCGCGCCTTTCGGGATGTAGAGCGCGAGCAGATCCTCGCGGTCTTCGACGACGGTGAACGGCCACGACATGCCGGGGCGCCCGTCGCGCGTGAGGTAGCGGACCACAGCGGTTTCACCGGCGTTCCAGCGTCGTTGTGAGGGCTCGGGAGTGTCAGTCATCGCCTCGGACCGCCTGTCTGATTCACCCTGATCTTACGGTGTCAGAACGAAGCGGAGAGGTGCTCGGCCCTCGTGGGGCCTTGTGCTAGGATTCACGGAACTTTGGCCCGTCTGAATCGGGTCGGACGAGGCGAACTGTACGCGGAGCGCGGTCAGACGCGCAGACGCAAGCGATTGAAAGCAGGCTGCATGGCCTACGGCAAAGGCGTGATGAAGGGGATGCTGCTGACCTTGCAGCACGTCTTCAAGCCACCGATTACCGTGAATTACCCCGAGTACGAGCGCGAAGTCCCGGTCCGCGCGCGCACGAACCTGATCTGGTTCGAGGAGCGCTGCACGGGCTGCTCAACCTGCGCACAGGCCTGTCCTGACGGCTGCATCCTGGTTCAGACCTCGCCGCGCGATGACGGCACACTGGAGATTGAGCGCTACGAGATCGACTTCCGCATCTGCATGTACTGCGGGCTCTGCACCGAGGCCTGCCCCTATCAGGCGATTCAGGCCGGCGGGCGCTATGACGACGCACAGTACATCTTCGAAAACATGTACCGAAACAAGGAGACGCTCACCAGCGAGGCGCAGGAATACCTGGCCTCCACGGATGGGCGCTACCCGAATGGTCAGACACAGGACGAAAACCCGCTGATCACCTCGATGCCGACCGCGCGTTCGCGCATTGGCGTTGCGGGTGCGGATGGCCCGCTGGGACCGCAGCACCTTCCTTCCCGCAAGCAGGGGTAGGACCGACCGGTACGAAGTAGCGAACGAGGACAGGCAAGGGGAGTCGCGTGGCGACGATCACGTTGAACGGCTCGGTCATCGAAGTCGACGAGGGGCGCCCCCTGGTCGAGGTGATCAAGGCCCAGGGCATCACAATTACGAACCTGTGCTACATCGATGGGCTGGCGCCGTACGCCGGCTGTCGTACCTGCATCGTGGAAATCGAGGGTGCGCGGCCGACGCCGCTGCAGCTCTCCTGTACCGCTGTGATCGCTGAGGGGATGGTGGTGAACACCGACAGCCCGGCGATTCAGCGGCAGCGCCAAAGCGTGATGTCGATGATCCTGGCGAACCACCCGGATCGCTGCCTGACCTGTCACCGCCGCGTTCACTGCATGCCGGGCGACATCTGCCTGCGCGACGACGTGGTGACCCATCGCTGCCTCACCTGTTCCAAGAACTACCGCTGTGAACTGCAGACCTCCTGCGAGATCGTCGAAATGGGCGATTTCGAGGAGCCGTGGGTCGGTGAGAACCGCTCCTACTACGAGACGCCGCCGCCCGAGCCGGATCGCGGGAACCCGTTCCTGGAGTTCGACCCGCAGATGTGCATCATCTGCACGCGCTGCGTCCGGGCCTGCGACGAGATTCGCCACACCGGCGCGCTGACGCTGAGCGGCAAGGGGCACACCACGCAGATCGCGTTCGGCACTGGCGGGCAAATCCACGAGTCCGACTGCGACTTCTGTGGCGCCTGCATCGACGTGTGCCCGACGGCGACGCTGATGGAGAAGCCGAACAAGTGGCGCGGCCTGGCCGAGGACTGGACCAACTCGGCGTGCAACGGCTGTTCGGTTGGCTGCACGGTCAGCTACGGGACCACCGATGACAAGCCCGTCATCGTGCGCCCAGATCGCATCAACCCGGTCAGCCGCGACCAGATCTGCGTGCGCGGTCGCTTCGGCTACACCGACGTGGGCGACCGCGAACTGCTGACGCGCTCGCTGGTGCGCGAGCACGGGCGACTCGTCCCGGCGTCACCGAGGGATGCACTCAACCGAGCGACCGAGGCGCTGAATCGTGTCAAGAACAGTGCCGGCGCGAACGCAATTGCGCTCCTTGGCTCACCACTGGCAACGACCGAGGAGGCATACCTGCTCGGTCGCCTTGGGCGCGAAACCATCGGCACATCGAATATCGACTTCTCGCACGGCCCGCTGCACCGCGCGGCCGCCAGCGCCTTCCACGCTGCGTTCGGCACCGACCGACTGCCGGCTGACCTGACGGCCGTGGAACATGCCGGGACAATCATCGTCGTCGGGGGCGACATCGAGGAATCGCACCAGGTGATCTCGTTGCGTGTGAAGGACGCCGTGGTGAAGCACGGCGCCAAGCTGGTGCTGATCTCCAGCCGCTGGACCGAGCTGGCACGGTTCGCCGAAGCATGGATTCGCCCGACGCCCGGCCACGAGGCTGCCGCGGTCCAGGCACTGACTGAGGGCCTGACCAGCGGGACGAGCCCAGAGATTGACGGCGTTGAGGCGCAGACGGCGGCGGCCGCTGCCTCCGCATTGCGGGCGGCACACGAAGACGGTGAACAGGGTGTGGCGGTAATCTTCGCCCCCGCCGCCGCTCATGGCGCGGCTCGTGCCGCTGCCGAGGCTGCCGCGAGCGCCAACCTGGCAATCGCGCTGCGATCGAGTGCGGCCGCGCACCATCTGTACTACCTGCCAACAGACGCGAACGTGCTGGGCATCAGCGATGCAGGGATTGGCCCGGCCGACCAGGGCCGCTCGTTCCCACAGATCATCGAAGGCGCACGAGACGGCTCGATCAAGGCATTGATCGTCCACGCCGACAACCCGCTGCTGAACGCGCCGGGCACCGCAGACATCGAGGCTGCCTTCGCCAAGCTTGATGCGCTGATCGTGATTGACTCGCTGCGTTCGACGACCGCGGAGCACGCGACCGTCGTGCTCGCGGAGCTGCCGTTCCACGCGGAGGACGGCACGCTCACCTCCGCAGACCGACGGATCATCCGGCAGCGACCGGCTGCGGTGGCACAGCGCGAGGAGCAGTCCGGGCTGGCGATCATCAGTGCGCTGGGCAACGCCCTGGGCGCATCGTTCAGCTACGAATCCGCTGCCGATGTGATGCGCGACATTGCGACCAGCAGCGCCGGGTACGTCCCCTACGAGGAGCTGATGCGCTCACCAGGCAAGGTACGAGCGCTCCCGACATCTCAGTCACTGAACGCGAACCCGCAGCCAGTCCCAGCACCGATCGCGGGAGGCGAGGGGTTGGCGATCATCAGTGGACGTTCGCTCTACACCTCGTGGGCGGGCGCGTCGACGCGTTCGGACGAGGCGGACAAGCTGCACCGCGAGGAATCGGCGCTCGTTCACCCGCAGGATGCAGAGTCGATTGGCGCCCGCGAAGGCGATGAGGCCGTGCTGACGGATGGCAGCAACGAGCTGCACATCCGAGTCCACTTGGACGACGGCATCGCACCGGGCTCGGTCTACGTGCCCCACTACTACGACAGTGGAGCGCTGATGGGTCTGCTCCCGCTCGCCGGGGACGCGGCACCAGTGCGTGTGCGACTGCGAGCGCTGCAGCCCGTCTAACCTCGGAGTCCCCGCCACTGGCGATCACCGTCTGATGGATGCAGGCCTTATGCTGCACCGATCTTGGGCGCGCGGGATGGTGCGGTCGTCAGGTGCGCAATGACGCCGGTGATATCCTCGATGCATGAGCGAAATTCAGACGCTCGACCGTTCGTTGCCCGAGGAGCACTGGGTGCTGCTAGCGATCGCGCGCGATGCGCAGGTTGCGGAGCAGTGGCAAGACACCCTCGATGAGCACGCCATCGAGTCTGAAGTGCGAATCGAGGACGCCGCTGTGGCGGGGCGTTCGTCGGCGATGCCGTACGTCAACGCGGCAATCGGGCATGAGCTGTTCGCTTACTCGGTCTGGGTCCAGACAGCCGACCGCGAGACGGCCGTAGAGACCCTGCAAGATGCCGGTTGGGACGGCAACTACGGTCAGCGAGACAACACGATCTCAACCGGGTTCGCGCTGCGTGGAGCGCTATTCGCGCTGGCCGCCGGAGCGGTGCTGATCATCCTCCGACTGGCGCGCGCATGAGCAGCCTCAGATTATTTCTGCTGCACACGGTGCTGCTGCCGAGCATGGATCTACCGCTCAACGTGTTCGAGTCACGCTATCGGCGCCTGGTCTCCGAGTGCCTTGAGGCGAGCGAACCC
>JABIST010000062.1 GCA_018700215.1 Dehalococcoidia bacterium
CCACGCGGGCGGCCGCCGCGCCGCCGAGGCGCTGGACGCCGCACGTGACACCGTTGCCGAGGTGCTGGGCGCGCTGACCGAGGAGGTGGTCTTCACGTCCGGTGGCACGGAGAGCCTCAACGCCGCTCTGAAGGGCGTTGCCTTCGCCCAGTCAGACGCCGGCGTCGGTCGCCACATCATCACCACCGAGGTAGAGCACCACGCCGTTCTCCACTCCGCCCACTTCCTCGAGCGCTTTGGCTTCGAGGTCGAACTGCTGCCGGTCGACGAGTACGGTCGCGTCACTCCGGAGGATGTGGTGGATGCCGTCCGGGAAGACACGGTTCTCGTCTCCGTTGGGTATGCCAACAATGAGGTGGGCACCATCCAGCCGATCGCCGCGATCGCCAAGGCACTCAAGGCGCGTGCCTTGGAGCTAGGCCGGGCGATTCCGTTGCACACCGACGCGGTGCAGGCAGTGAACTCCTTGCCGTTGAATGTCGACCTGCTGGGCGTGGACCTGCTGTCGCTTTCCGGCCACAAATTTGGCGGTCCCAAGGGCACCGGCCTGCTCTACATCCGCCGAGGTGTGCCATTCCTGGAGCAAGCCTCCGGCGGCGGCCAAGAGCGCCAGCGCCGTTCCGGCACCGAGAACGTGCCCGGCGTTGCCGGCATGGCCACCGCACTGCGGCTCGCCCAGGCGGAACGCGAGGACTTCCACCAGCGCACCACCGCGCTGCGCGAACGCCTCTACTCGAAAATTCGCGAGGCCTGCCCGGACGCCCGACTCAACGGCCACCCGACCGAGCGGCTGCCGCACAACCTGCATCTCTGCTTCCCGGGCATCGAGGGCGAATCGCTCGTGGATGCGCTGGACGCGCGTGGTATCGAGTGCTCGGCCGGCGCCGCCTGCACCTCCGCCACCTGGGAGCCGAGCCACGTGCTGCTCGCCATGAACGTACCGCTGGAGCTGGCGATCGGATCACTGCGGATGACCCTATGGCCCTCGATGACGGAGGCAGAGGTCGACTACGTCGCCTCGGTACTGCCGCAGGCAGTCGCGCAGCTTCGCGCGGACGCGGTGCCAGTCACCGGGCTGTAGGGCCGAACTCGCTGACTTTGGGCCCTTGAGAACCGCTCACCAGATCGCCTGCTTCGTGCTGTTCGGTGGCTATTTTGCTTATGCACTTTACATTCTGTCGATAAGTTGGGTAACATCGCCTACGCAGTTCAGCAATAGTAGAGTTTCACGCCTGCCGACACACTGCATCATCAATGAGCAGTGGGGTGTGAAGTTCGCCACTTGCGAGGGATGCAAGACGTGACAGACTCCCCTTTTGACAAGTACCTAGACCTCGTTGAGGCCGCCCGAGAGCTGGGGATTCATCCTCAGAGCTTGCGACGTCTCATCAAACAGGGTCGCGTTCCAGCGACGCTGTTCGCGGGCAAGTACTTGATCGAGCGCGACAAGCTCGAAATCTTCAAGTCAAGCTACGACCCGCGCCCCGGCCGCAAGCCGATCCGCCGCCTGCTCTAGACCCTTCGAGGTCTGAGGTTGCTTCGGGCCCGTAGCCGAACCTCTCTTTCGAGAGGTAAGCCTGTGTACGGGTCCCATTCGCGCTGACTAGTTCCTAGTTCTGAGCGTCTTCGACGCGCCCGGCGAAGATCTCAAGCAGGTCGCCGTGCAGCGTCTGCAGTTCCTCACCATTCAACTCGAGCGCCAGATACATCGCCAGCGAGTTGCCGCGGTCAAAGATGTGCACGTCAATTGCGAGCTGAATTGGCAGGATGAACGCGACCGCGTCCACTCGAATGCTCAAGCCGGTTGAGTCGTCGAGCGCGTAATCCGGGCGGTCGGCGGTGAACTCGGCGATCTCGATGCCCGCATCCGCAATTGGGCCCATCGCCGAGAGCAGGCAATCCTGAATGCCATCGGTGTCGAGGGCGTTCTGCAGCGCTTCACTCGCAGCCGTCGCGTCTTCGGAGCGCTCGAACACCAGGACCGTCGAGCTGACGAGCTGGGCGCTGAGGGTGTCGCCGACGATCGCGAAGGATCGACCGCTACTAGCGATTGGCTCGACGTCGCCGAGAAGCGCGGGCAGATCGCTCATCGCGGACTGGAAGGTCTGACACTCAGCGGGCACGTCCAGATCGGCGTTCAGATCACCGCCGGTGGGCAGTAGCTGGTCGATGCTGGCCTGTTCTTCATCCTGCTCCCAGTCGCCTGCCGGCAGGTCGCCGATGACGAACAGAGCAGCGTCCGCGACCTGCTGTGCCTGCTCGGCCGTCAGCGTCGTGGTGTCGTCACCGCCGCCACAGGCGACGAGCAGACCGAGGGCGAGTGCGGCGATGCCGGAGAGTGCCCAGCGCGAGTTACGTGTCAGGTGGAGGTTCATCTTCGCGGGTCCTTCCGCTGCTACGAACCAGCATCGACCGCCTGACGCTTTCAGTCATGGGGACGAACCCGGATCGCCCAGATCCTTGTCGAGTGGTGAGGTTGCGGTGAGGGAAGATGGGTGCGGAGCGCCTGCCCGGCCGGCCACCTACAATCAGCCGATGTTGATCACACTCCTCGGAAACCTGGTTCGCGGTCTGCTGATGGGCGCGGCGGACGTGGTGCCGGGCGTCTCCGGCGGTACCGTCGCGCTCGTGCTCGGTATCTACCGAAGGCTTGTCGACTCGATTCGGTCAGGCAGCTCTGCCCTCGGTTGGTTCGCACGCGCCGACATCCGAGGCGGCTTCGACTGGCTCCGACGCGTCGAGTGGCTGTTCCTCGTGCCGCTGCTGGCGGGCATCGTGATTGCGGTCGGCTCGCTGGCGAGTGTGATCGAGACTCAGCTACACGACCGGCCAGTACAAGTTGCCGCGCTCTTCCTTGGCCTCGTGCTCAGTTCGATGATCGTCGCGTGGCGGCTGCTGGAGCGACGCGATCTGCCGAGGCTCGCAATCATCGCCATCGTCGGAGTCAGCTTGTTCGTCCTGCTCGGCCTTCGCGAGGGTCTGTCCGAGGAGACCGTGGCGCAGGCGGACGATGCAGCGGCGTGGACGTTCTTCGCTTCCGGCGCGGTGGCGATCTGCGCGATGATCTTGCCGGGCATCAGCGGCTCGCTGATCCTGGTCATGCTGGGCATGTACGGGCCGGTGCTGAACGCAGTCACAGACCGCGACTTCGGCCTGCTGGCGCTCTTCATCGCTGGCGCGACTCTGGGCCTCGCGCTCTTCTCGCAGCTGCTGCACTGGGCCCTCCACCGGCACTACGATTCGGTGATGGCAGTACTGATTGGGCTGATGGCCGGTTCCACACGCGTGCTGTGGCCGTGGCCCAACGGGCTGAACGGTACCAACCTTGGGGCTCCGGACGGGGAGCGACTCAGCGCGCTGCTACTGATGGCGCTTGGCCTCGTGCTGGTGCTCGTGGTGAACGAGGTGGCGCACCGCATCGAGCGCCGCTCCGCTGCTGCCGAGGTGGACGACCTGCGCGCGAGCTAGCGCACTACCCCTGGTTCTGCGGCGGCCGTCCTTCCCCGGGAGGACCGGCGAACGCCTGCGCTACCTGCAGAAACTCCTCGGCAGCACCCGCGGTGTATTCGAGCGCGGTGTCGAGGTAGCTGATGCGCTGGGTGACCACGCGGCAGAAGTCCCCGGCAGTGCCGGTAACGCGGTTCGCCGAGTCCGCGGGTCCCCATTCCCAGCTCGCACCAGATGGCGCGGCCAGTTCCACTCGTAGTGATTCTGTATTCGGTTCGAGACCCCGATTGCGATACGCGAACTCGCGCGTGGCGTACCCGATGTGGGCGATATTCTGAAGCCGGTCCGAATCCACTGGTTCCACGCGCGCGGCATCAAGCGCGTCCAGGCCATGGGACCAGGCCTCCATCAACCGCGCCGTCGCGAAGGAGCGAACGCTCATCGTGTTGCCCGCCCACGGCAGCCGGTCGCGCATGTCCAACGGTCGCAGTGCCGCGTCCATTCGTGCTCGGCACGCACGCCACCAGGTCAGCAGCTCTGGGATGCTCATTGCGCGGCCATCCAGCTGGCGGGCGGTCACCACGCCGTCGCCTTCGCGCCGCTCACGCTCGGGGTATGCGCCTAACTCGGCGATTTCGGCTGCCATCTCGTCCATCTCCGCCAGGTGGGCGATGCAATCGCGCATCAGCCAGCCGCCCGCTGGCGAGGGAGCGTTCCAGCGCTCCTCGGGAGTGTCGCGAACCGCCTCGTCCAGGTAATTCTGCTCTGCGACCAGGTCATCCAGTAGCTCGCTCATCGCCACCTCCTCGGATGTAGCGTAGCGGGTGAATGGCAGAAAGAAACCGACCCCCGCCACCACTTCCCAATGGATGGCGAAGGCCGGCTATGGAAGAACCTCGGCGGTGAGGCCGAGGTTCTTCCAGGGTTCCGGGGGACGTCCGGACTAGTCGCTGTTGGGATTGCCGCCCTGCGCGTCGGCGGGTGACGTGCTGTCAGGCTTGCCTGCGTCTACCGGCTGCTGGCCACTGTTCGGCTGTACATCCGGCTGGCCCGGGTTCTCAGGCTGCCCCGCGTCCTCGGGAGCGTTGCTCGGCAGCACATCTGGCTGACCGGCATCCTCAGGCTGTCCGCCCTGACCGGCACGACCCAGGACCGTCACACGGTCGACCGTGCAGTCTTCCGCGATGTTGAACGGATCCTCTTCCTCGTTTGGGTTGGGCTCGTAGGTGCAGACACCTGTGAAGAAGACGATGTAGTCACCGAAGTCGTTGAGTGAGACTGGCGTCTCGGGCTCGGCGTCGTTCGGGTTGCCGTTCTCAGCCGGCAGCGTGATCGTCACGTCAGCGAACTGGAGAGTGAGGGCTTCTTCCTGGACAGACGTCAGTGCTGTTAGCGAGCCCTCGTCAGCTGACACCAGCGTGCCACGCATCGAGAAGGTGCCGTTCGGGCGGAAATGCGTGACCTGCTGGCCAGGCTCGTCCGAATCCGCACCCACGTTGGCTGCCTGCTCAGCGGCGTTCTCGGACGCGTTCGCATCCCCGTCGCCATCTTCATCGTCCTCGAGGATCAGCGTGTCGATGTTACCGCCGTCGTCGTCGTTCGACGCTGGCTGCGTGATTCCCAGACTCTCGCGCACCGCTGGCCCGATGCCAGTCACTTCCGCCGTACCGGCGCCAGCGAGCAAGACCGTCAGGCCCACCGCAGCAGTCGTTGCTTTGCTTGCAAATGCAGTACCTAAGAGTGCTGCCCACATACTTCCACCTCCGGCGGCGCTCCATGCGAAGCGCCGTCTCAGCCACCCCCCCGCCACAGGTGACGCAATTCCAGGTGCAAGTCGAGCCGCAACCCGTGCTCTCCCGCGAGCCAGGTCCGACACGCCGATCTCCGGCAATCGCGTTGAGTTCGCGAACACCGACAGCAGCTCGGGGTCGAGCGCGTCAGAGTCGGAATCAGCGTGTCGCCAGAGTGGCCAGCGCATCGGTGCTTCTCTTCCTGCTTGAGGCCTCGTTGCCGCCCAGTTGAGCGGTGGTTCCAACCGGTCTCATTGGTGTTATTGCAGTGGAACCACGGTTTGTTACGCGGTTTGTAGGAAAGTTTCTGACGATTCCGTAATCGTCGAATGCTCGCTATCGGCCAATCTCGCCGTATTCGCTCTTGAACGCAGTGGTGGCGCGATGAAGGAGCGCCCGGAACGCACCATGTGAGCGCCCCATTGCCGCTGCGGCCTCTTCGCCGCTGAGTCCCAGGACGTAGCGATATTCGATTGCCGCTCGGTGATCCGGCTCGAGATTCTCCAAGGCGTCACGGATCTCGACTTCGAGGTATTCGTCGCGGACTTGACCGAGTTCCTCTGGCAACTCCTCGTGCTCGCGACGTGAGCGGTAGTGCATGCGCAGCCGGTTGCGGGCGATGCCGAACAGCCAGGCGCCAAAGGGCCGTTCGCGCCACTGGAATTTCTTGATCCCGCGATAGGCGTCAGTGAAGGTTTCCGCGGCCAGGTCCTCCGCGATCGCGCTCGAGGCAACGCGGGAGCGGAAGAACCGCAGCAGCTTCGGGTAATGCTCATCGAACAATTCTCGCCACGCGGACTCATCGCCCTCGCGCGCGTCGTCGACGGTTCGCATTGCATCTCGGTTGGCACGGCTCGATGCCATTGACGAGTCTTCCTTCGCGCAGGGATGCCGCGCTACTGAGCGGTGCGTGGCACCCATTGAAATGTTCGAAAGACACGCGCGAGAAAACTATCGGAAGGTGTCAGGACTAACCCTGAAGGCGCGGCTGGGTGACGGAAGCCTTGCTCGCAACCTGCATTCGAGGCGAGGGTGCTCCTCCGTGGAGCCGCACGTCCGCAGCTTTCGAGGACTACTCGGAACTGTCGAGGGCGCGGAACTCGTTGGCGGTCATGCCGTACCACAGCTCATCGTGGCGCTCGCCCGCGGCGTACACGTTGCTGCGAATCGTGCCCTCGAGGGTGAATCCCAGCTTCTCGTGTAGGCGCTGGGATGGCTCGTTGAATCCGTACACCGTCGCGTTCGCCTTCTCGTAGCGCAGTTCATCGAAGTAATAGCGGAACATGATCGCGATGGCGTCGGAGGCATAGCTGTTGCCCCAGTGCTCTCGAACGATGCTGATGCCGTACTCGAACACGCCGTTGCGTGAGTCGCAGCCGTGGGTGTTGATGGCTCCGACGAAGGTGCTGCCCTCGAGCGTCTCGATCGCCCAGCGGAAGTCGTCCGAGCCATCCTTCACGCGTGACTGCTCCTCGGCCCACTGCAGAGCCGCCTGAGCGTCACGTGGAAGCGGCACCCAGTACCCCAGACGTGACGCGTCCGAGTCCAGTGCGAGACGTTCGAAATCGGACCAGTCGTTGGCCTCGACGGCGCGCAGGCGCACCAGCCGACCTTCCCAGACAGAGTTACTCATCGGGCGATGTTAGCCCGATCTCAGTCGAACTCGGAACGGGGCTGACCCTCACGTGCGAAGTAGCCGCGCGAGCGTTCGAAGTCCTCGTCGCTCACGTGTCCGCGCGCGTGCAGGTGCTCCAGGATCACATCGAGCGTGAGGATCGAGTGCAGCCGCACGCCCATCATCCGCAATCGGCCGGTTGCGCCCTGCTCGCGGTCGATCAGCACTACCGCGTCGTGCACGCGAAGCCCCGCTTCCCGCAGCCGTTCGACGGTCTCGACGATCGAGCCACCACCGGCAGCCAGATCGTCCACGATCACCGTCGCATGCCCTGGCCGATAGATTCCTTCGATGTGTGATGAGTGCTCGACGTTGCCGGTGCGCGGCGGGCGGACGTACAGCAGCGGCTGGTCCAACTCCAGCGACAGTGCCGTTGCGATGTGAAGGCCACCGATTGGCACGCCAGCGACTGCGTCGAACGGTTCCACCTGGCGCTTGCGCATCGCCTGGCCCATCCGCAGCTCATCGGCAATCAGTTGCGCGGTGCGGCGCAGATCGGCCGGGCGCGAGATCAGCAACTTCGCGTTCAGGTAGACCGGTGAGTTTCGCACGGTGCGACCCAGCGTGAAGTCGCCGAACTGGATCGAACCCAGCTTCCACAGCGCTTCGGCGAGCCAGAGCCGCCCGCTGAGCTGGCTCTGGTCAAACTTGTCAGGCGGGTCGGTCATCGTCCATGCTCCCGAGCGTCGAGGGTAGGCGGTACGGTCTGCCGGTGTCCCTTTCGGGGGGTGGGTGTCCCTGCAGGATCGGCCGGTCTCGGCCCGGGCCGCAGTGCGAAACTCCCTAAGTTCTGCACCCGCCCGAGTCACGTTGGATCACCCCGAGCCGGATCAGGTGCTGATTGTAACGGTAGCGCGCTCAGGGAGAATCAACGGCACCGGCACGCCCGGCCCCATCGTCTCCGTTCCCCCTGTCAGATGGAGCTGCGCGACCAGCGCACAGGTGATCGCGTCCAGTTCGTCGTGGCTCACCCGACGCTTCCGAGGGATGCCGCGGATGCCCGCACGCTTCAGCCCTTGCCGCAGTAGATCCACACCGCTGCCTTTGCGAGGGATGC
>JABIST010000262.1 GCA_018700215.1 Dehalococcoidia bacterium
CTCGGAGATCTCCTCAGCCGCCTGCCGTACCGCCTCCGCCGCGATCCGCCCCGCCGCACCCACTCGCTCTGCCGCATCCAGGACCGCGTCCGTTACCTCATCCACCACCGCCTCTGGCCCAGCCGCCGGCGTACCTGCCGAACCCCCACCTTCATCCGAAGCCGCACCACCGCCGATCTCCAACGCCGGAGGCACAATCACCCACGCCGCCAGGTAGACCACCACCAACGGCACCACCCCCGTCACCACCGTCAGCAACACAGCCACGATCCGAACCAGCGTCACATCCCAGTCGTAGCGCGACGAAAGCCCCGCCAGCACCCCGCCCAGCATCGCCTCATCCAGATCACGAGTCAGCCGCGTCTCCACCATCACACCCTCCCGGGACACCAGATCAGAGCGTGCTCATCCTACCGCGCCACAACTGCGGTCCGAATACGAGCATCAGCAAACAAATCAGGGGATTCGAACTAGCGAGACGCGCCCTCAACCAGACCGGAACCGTCTACCGGCGGCGAAACGCCGTCTTCGGAGCCAGTGTTCTTGGTGAACGTCATGCGGTACAGGTCTGCGTACACGCCATCGTGCTCCATCAGCTCATCGTGGTTGCCGATCTCCACGATCTCGCCGTCGCGCATCACCACAATCCGGTCCGCGCTACGAATCGTCGACAACCGGTGTGCGATCACGAACGACGTCCGACCCTTCAGCATCGTCGAAAGCGCCTGCTGAATGATCTTCTCGGTGTGTGTATCCACGTTCGCCGTCGCTTCGTCCAGAATCAGAATCCGAGGCTCCGCCACCAGCGCTCGCGCGAACGAAATCAGCTGCCGCTGCCCCACCGACACGTTCTGCCCGCGCTCGTGCAGCACCGTCTCGTACCCGTCCGCAAGTTGCGAGATGAACTCGTGGGCGCCCACCGCCGTCGCCGCCCGCTCCACGTCATCGTTACTCGCATCCAGCCGCCCGTAGCGAATGTTCTCCCGAACCGTCCCCGAGAACAGGTACGGCTCCTGCAGCACCACGCTCATCCGACGCGTCAGCGATGCGCGGTTGATCTCCGTCAGATCGTGCCCATCAACCAGGATCCGCCCGCCCTGAATGTCGTACGACCGATTCACCAGCGCCGTCACCGAGGTCTTGCCCGCCCCCGTGTGCCCCACCAGCGCCACCGACTCGCCCGGCTCTACGTGCAGGTCAAAGTCCCGCAGCACCGGCACACCCTCGATGTAGCTGAACTTCACGTGCTCGAAGTCGACGCGGCCCTCCACGTCCTCCAGCACTGTCGCGCCCGGTGGGTCGACAATCTCCGGCTCCGTGTCCAGCACCTCGAAGATTCGGTGCGCCCCCGCCATCGCCCGCTGCAGCATCGTGTACTGCAACACAATGTCGCGTACCGGGTTGAAGAACCGCTGGATGTACAGCGTGAATCCCAGCGCCAGGCCAGCCGCCTTCGGCCCGTCAAGCTGACCATCGAACGCTCGCAGCCCGATCACGAACAGCACCATGATCGTCGCCACCGTCGAAAGAATCTCGACCAGCGGCATCACCGAAGCCTGCAGCTTCGCCGCGTTCAGGTTCATCTGCATGTTCTGCTGGTTCAGGTCCTCGAAGTGCTCCAGGTTCCGCTCCTCGCGGACCATCGACTGCACCACACGCACACCCGAGACGTTCTCGTTGATATTCGCATTCACAATCGCGATCGCCTGGCGCACCCGGATGAACGCCCGCGCCGCAAACTTCTGCCAGAACACCATGAACAGCAGCAGCACCGGAATCACCGAAAGCGACACCACCGCCAGAATCGGATCCAGCAGGAACACCAGCACGATAATGATCGTCAGGCCAATGATGTCCGCCAGCACGTTCAGGAAGCCGGACGTCATCAGCTCCTGCAGCGTCGTCACGTCGCTCGTCACGCGCGACATCAGCCGGCCCACCTCTTCACGGTCGTAGAAGCTCAGCGACAGCTTGTTCAGGTGCGCGAACAGCATCCCGCGCAGATCCCGCAGCATGTGATGACCGATGTAGCCCGTCATCAGTCGCTGCACCATCGCCGCGAAGAACATCACTACTGCCAGGCCAACCACCAGCAGCCCGAAGAACTTCGTCTCGCTCACTGCCCGCGCAAGCGACTCTGTAGTCCCCTCCAGCGTCGCCGAAGCGATCCGCTCCACCGCCAGCGCCATGATGAACGGCGGCGCGTACGACGCCATCGAGAAGACGATCATCGAGATCAGCGCGGTGATCGCTCGCCACTTGTGCGGCGTGATGAATGGCACCAGCCGCTTCACCAGCGCCAGGTCGTACACCTTGCCCAGTTCGTCGTAGTCCCAACCGTCGATCCCCCGACGGTTCACCATGTCCACCTGCGCGCCACGCCCGCGCTGCGGACCGTGCCCCGGGCCGCCACTCCAGCCGCCAGCGCCCCCGCCGCCCCAGTACGCCATTACAGCTCCTCCGGGGCGCCGCCCAGGACCGCGGCCTCCGCCGCCGCCTCTTCCTGGTCTCGCAGTTCAAGGTCGTAAATCTGCCGATAGAAGCCGTTCGCCGCCAGCAGCTCGCTGTGCGTCCCCTGCTCTTCAATGTGGCCGTCTCGCATCACCAGGATCTGGTCCGCCTCCATCACCGTCCGCAGCCGCTGAGCGATCACGAACGTCGTTCGCCCCTCCATCAGCGTGTGCAACGCCTCCTGGATTTGGAACTCCGTCCGCATATCCACCGCCGCCGTCGAGTCATCGAAGATCAGCACCTTCGGGTCCAGCAACAGCGTCCTGGCAATCGCCACCCGCTGTCGCTGCCCGCCGGATAGGGTCGTCCCGCGCTCGCCCACCCACGTGTCGTACCCGTCCGGCTGACTCACAATGAAGTCGTGCAATCGAGCAGCCTTCGCAGCCGCAATCACCTCTTCATCCGTCGCGTCCGGCCGCCCGTAGCGAATGTTGTCTCGGATGCTCGTGATGAACAGGAACACATCCTGCTGCACAATCCCAATCGTCTGCCGCAGCGAGTCCAGCGTCACATCCCGCACGTCCTGACCGTCGATCACCACTCGACCGCTCGATGGGTCGTAGAACCGCGGCAACAGATTCACCACCGAGGACTTCCCCGAGCCCGTCGGACCCAGCAACGCCACCGTCTGCCCCGGCTGCGCCATAATGTTCAGGTCTCGCAGCACCGGTGTGCCTTCGTCGTACGCGAACCCCACATGCTCGAACCGCACCTCGCCCTGCTCCGCGCGCAACGGCACCGCGTCCGCCTGCTCCTCCACGGGTGACGGAGCATCCAAAATCTCGAACACCCGGTTACCCGCGGAATGCGCCCGCGCGAAGATGTTGATGATGAAACCGATGCTCCGCACCGGCACCTGCATCAGCGTCAGATAGAGCTGGAACGCCGTCAGCTGCCCCGGCGTCATGTTCCCAGCTCGAATCTCCACCACCCCCAGCCAGAACACCACCGCCAGCGACAACAGCCACACCCCCATCAAGAACGGCTCGTTGAACGCCTGGAACTTCGCCGTCCGGTACGACTGCTCGAACAACTGCGTCGTCTTCGCGTCAAACTTCTGCTGCTCAAACTCCGTCCGCGAGAACGCCTTCACCACCCGCTGCCCGGTCAGGTTCTCCTGCAGCACATTCGACATCTGCCCCTGCAGGTCCTGCACCTTCAGCCAGATCGGCCGCAGCTTCAGCGACACAATCGAAGCCTGAATCGCCACCAGCGGCACAAACGCCAGCGCCGCCAGCCCCACCTTCGCGTTCGTCGAAATCATCAGGCCGTACGAAGCCACCACCAGCACGATCACGTACGCGAACCGAATCACCCCCATATTCACGAACATCCGCACGCCTTCGACGTCCTGCGTCGCCCGCGACATGATCTGACCGATTTCAGCGTTGTCGTGGTACGCGTACGACAGCCGCTGCAACCGCTCGTAGATGTCGTTCCGGAAGTCGTATGCAATCGTCTGACCCAGCCGCTCCGCCAGGTACGTCTGTGCGTACACAAACACCCCGCGCGCCAGCGCCGCCACCGCCAGCAGCGACAACCACACCATCAGTGTGTCCATGTCACCATCGACGCGCGTCACGTCCTCGCCCGCCAGATCCGTGGTCGTCACGATCCCCAGGCCCGTGTCGATCGCGTACCCCGTCAACCACGGCGCCGCAATCGTCAGCCCACTCGCACCCACCAGCGCGAAGATCGAGGCAAAGAACATCGTCCGATGTCGCCACCCGCGCGCAATCAGCCGCAGCAGGACAGGCGCATCAGTGTTCGCAACAGCGCTCACAAAACTCCATACACAAGCCGGCAATCACCGGGCGACTCAGGCTCCTCGGCAGCGAGCGATCAAGTCTACCCAACTCTCACGTTTGCGTGAAACTGTGGTGCAATCAGCCCGCACGGACGATTCAGAAAGCTGCCACCGACGAGCGACGAAAGACTCACCCGGTTCGGTCCCTCTGCCGCCTGATCGTCGACGAAGTGGTCCGTCGCCACCTCCTCATCGCCGAACGCGCCTGACTCCCGCCAGCTACGCCTCCCCAACCCCCCGCGCCAGCAACGCATTCCGCGCCAGCGTCGACATCGGATGCACCTGCCACCGTCGCTCGATCGCCTCAGCTAACCGAAACTCCAGGTACGCCAGCGCCGCCTCCTCCAGCGACTCCTCCGCCAGCTCCCGAATCACCCCCAACTCCGGCGTCCGCGAAACTTTCGATGGCTCCACCTTGTCCGCCATGAACATCGCCCACGCCTCGCCGCCGTAGTCAGGGTGCCCCGTCGTGTGCCACCAGACCGCGTGCAGCACCGCCTCATCCTCCACCTCGAACCGCTCGCGTAGCTCCAGCGCCGCCAACGGCCCATGCAGCATCACCGGCGCCGCCCGCTCCACCGAGTTCAGCTCCAGCCCTCGCGCCTCTGCCCGCACCAGCAACTCCTCGTCCCCCACCGCCCGAAGCAAATCGTGCCCCTGAGCCGCCAGCCGCACCTGCGCTACATCCAGCCCGTGCCGTCGCGCCAGTTCCTCCCCCAGCACCACCACCCGATCGATGTGCGCCAGCAGCCCATCCGGCAATTCCGGTGCCATTCGCACTCGCAGCGCCACGTCGTCCATCAAACCGGCCTCCTGCGTAGCTCGAACCTCGTACTAAGGGAGTTTACTGATTCGCCCCCATCAACTCCCCGGCTACGGTGATCCCGATGGACATCAAGTCCCGGAGGATCCAGATGCTGAGAACTACGCTCCACGCAAACACCCCCAGCCGGCTCGTGCGGCTGCCGTTCGGCTACGCCGTGCAGCTCCTCAGGCCAGCGCTCGGTCGCCTCGCCCACCTGCGCAACAACGCGGCCATCCTCACCGCCGCCGCCGTACTCAGCGTCTTCGCTGGCCTCGGTGCCATCTTCTCCGGCTGGTACGTCCAGGGCTTCACCGCCGCAATCTCCGCCCCACTCCTCATCCTCCTCCTCGCAGCACACCTGCTCGACCGCACCGACTCCGACCGCCGCCAGCTCTCTGACGAGGTCGACGCACTCCGCGACGAAGCCGCCGCCGTCGCCCACGACCTCCGCTCGCCCCTCGTCACCGTCCGCTCCTACATTGAACTCGTCGACCAGGGGTCCTACGGCCCACTCCCGCCCGAGGCCCGCCGCGCGCTCGAACGCGCCGTCGATGCTTCCACACGCGCACAGACCCTCGTCGAATCCACCCTCCGCCGATATCGCGGAGATCACACCCAACCGGCCCACGCCGGACGCGAAGTCATCGAACTGGACAGCGTCGTCCGCGATGTTCGCATCAGCCTCGCCGCACAGCTCGCCACCTCCGGCGCACGCCTCGACATCGACCCGCTGCCCGCTGCCATCGGAGACCATGAATCACTCGTCCGCGTCTTCCAAAACCTCGTGGATAACGCCCTCAAGCACGCCGTACCCGGCTCCATCCCTCGCATCCGCATCGGCGCATCGCTCATCGGTGCACGCTGCGAAATTGAGGTCCGTGACTGGGGCAGTGGCATCCCAGATGACAAGCGCGAACGCGTCTTCACCCGCTATGAGCGCGGCACCCAGTCCACCGGCAGCGGCATCGGCCTCGCCACCGTCCGGCAAATCATCGAACAGCACGGCGGACAGGTCTGGATCGACCCCGAAGTCACAACCGGTCTCAGCATCCGCATCTCCCTCGCGGCGCCCACCTTCGCCCGCAAAGCAGCCTGACCGCTCCGTTCCGCTCCCCACAAACAGAAACCCCACCTGCTACTCGCCGGTGGGGTTTCCGTGCCCCGCCTCGGTCGCCCGAGGAAGGGAGATTCGATCCTGCTAGGTCAGACGCCTAGCTCGCCCGCTTGAGGTCCGGAGGTACCGGCCGCTCAAGCGCACGTCTCCCGGCGCGTATCTCAGCAATCGCCCGCCGCGACAGGTCAGCGCCCAGTCGCACCCAGGCCGTAATCAGACCCAACGGCAACAAGAACGCAGCCAGGCCCAGCCCGCCGCCGTTCGAGTACACCAGACTCAGCCCAATCGCTACTGAGCCCATGACCGCGAAATGACCAAACAGCCAGAGGTAGTTCTCGCGGAACACCGTGGTCGCCCGCTCGTCGCTCGTCGCCGAAATCATCAGCGAAACAAGCCCCGAACCAACTGCCCACATCGTCAACCCCGCCGCCGCTGCCGAAACGACAATCGCCGCCTCGCCACCGCCAAACGCGTCAACCAGCCCGCGATAAACCGCCGTCGCCGCCACACCGGTGAACACCATCAGTCCACCGTTGAACAGCAGCCGCGAAATCGGCTTGCCGCGGAAGGCCCAGCACGCCAGCGCAATTGCCAGCGCCACCGGCACCACCGCGGACACGCCGTACAGCGCACCTGCCGCCAGCATCGTCGTCGCCGACACTGACACACGAGTCTGACTGAAGAGCCGTGCCGAGAAGCGCTCTAGCCCTGCGCCGGTCGCTGCCAACAGCAACAGACCGCTCCACTCCCAGCGCGAATCAAGCGCCAGCAGTGTCGTTCCCAGCACCGCGGCACCACCAGTCACAGCCACCATCAGGGCCAGGAACGGCAAGTCCCACGTCTTCTTCACATTCGCTCCTTGCATAACGGCATCACCACGCAATCGCGTCGTCTGCCGGTCGTCTCTACTCCGTCACCATTGATTCCCACAGAATGCCGTCCCACTGGATGCCGTCCCACTGGATGCCATCCCACAGAATGCCGTCCCACGTGATGCCATCCCAGCTGATGCCGTCCCACGTGATGCCATCCCAGCTGATGCCATCCCATGAGATGCCGTCCCAGCTGATGCCATCCCAGGTGATACCGTCCCAGGTGATGCCATCCCAGCTGATGCCGTCCCAGGTGATGCCGTCGAGCGACAACGACCGCGGAGTGTCAAGAATCGTCCCCGTCTCCGGGTCAATCCACAGGCTCGGCTCAATGCCCTCGTTCGCTTCGCCGGCGTCGCCGCCAAGCACCGCGTCCACTGCATCAACACGCGGCGCGTCAGACCAGGCCAGCGCATCCGCGCCCGCCACCAGTCGTGCCTTCACCTCGTTCGGTGTCAGCTCCGGGTGGGCATCCAGCATCAGCGCAACAACACCACTCACCACCGGCGCCGCCGCTGAAGTTCCGCCCATGCGGAAGTAGTGATCGCCAATCCGGTTATCCGGGTACAGCGCAAGCAGCTCAGCCCGCTCACCGCCAACAGTCGCAACCAACCGTGACCCAGGGGCCAGCACGTCGGGCTTCGCGAACCCCTCGTGCGTCACACCCCGGCTAGACCACGTCGGAAGCAAATCATCACTCGTCTGCACCGTGCCAAGATCACTCAGGGCGCCCACAGTAATCACGAACGGATCGTTCGCCGGCGCACGGTCCACAGACAGCGCATCCGTGCCGTAGTTACCCGCGGCAACCACAACCACGATGTCCGAGAACCACACCGCCTCCACCGCTGCATTCAGCGGGCTCAGCAGATAGTTCTCCGGCACGCTCGACGTCAGCGACAGGTTCACAACTCGAATGTTGTACTTCGCGCTGTGGTCAACAACCCACTCAAGGCCCTCAACCACGTCACCAAGGTTCGCGCCGGTGGCGTCGCCCACCTTCACCGCAATGATGTCCGCGTCAGGTGCAACGCCCGTGTACTCGCCGTCGCTGTCGGCGCCATCGCCGGCCGCAACACCAGCCACGTGCGTCCCGTGACCGTAGTTATCCTGCTGAGGACCAACCACTGAGACACGCGCAGCCACGCGCCCTCGGAAATCGGCCGTCCCGGAGAAACTCAGGCCCGTGTCAAGAATCGCGATGCCCACGCCGCTGCCGTCATACCCGGCAGCCCACACGTCATCCGCGCCCACAACCTCGGGGAACACAGACGAAGCCCACTCAGAGCCTCCCGCTGCGTCATCCTCGTCCGCGTCCTGGTGCCCGCCATCCGTCGTCGCGATCGGCGCGTTCAGGCTGACCCGCACCACCCACTCCGAAGCGCCAAGCTGCAACAGAGCGCCCTTCGGCACCGTCGCCTCCAGCGCTGGAATCAGGTGGAACTCGCGCGACACCGTACCGCCCAGGCGAGTCACCTCGCTGGCTGCGGCATCAATGTCGCCGTTTGTTTGAATAATCACCGGCACCACGTCATCGGCATACGTGAGCGCCGCTGAATGCACGCTAGCTCCGGCCACGCCGGCTACTACCGCAGGTGATTCGCCACCTGACCGCACACCCTGACCCACTGCAATCGCTGGAATCAGCGATAACAGGGCCACGGCGACCATCAGGCGCGTCATCAAATGACTCTGTGTCATATCTCTGCTCCTCCCCCAACCAATCGGTTGGGCTGCGGAACGCGGCCGTCATCCTTGACGGTTTCGCGTCTGTCCTCCTTCGGTAGTCCGGCTACCCACTGGGGGCCCGTGACTTTGCGTCACTCGATCGCTCGAGTGTTGCCTGTTCGGGAGGAGGACTGCGACCTCGAAATACACATCTGCCTCGGCTTCATGCCGGCCAGAATCCAACGAGCAGTCGAAGCCGCAGCTGCGACCTCCAACTCTCGTTCTCATTAAGCGTCGGTAGTGGACCCTCGGACTTAAGGGTTTCTCCCAATACTGAAGTCACTCGTCGGTGAATTCCCCGAAATAGCAGAAACCCCCTTATTACCGGGGGTTTCTCGCTCTCAGTCCGCAAACATCGGACTCAATCACGTCATTCGTGATATTTCACTAGTAGTCAGTCATCGCCTCAAGCCGTCGAATCCGCTCCTCTGTCGAAGGATGCGTCGAAAACAGCGCCGAGGTCTTCAGCCCCCCAAACGGACTCGCGATGTACAGATGCGCCGTCGCCTCCGGCACCTGCCGAGGTGCCATCTGCACCCCCCGATCAATCTTCGCCAGCGCCGATGCCAGCGCCATCGGATCGCCCACAAACCGCGCTCCATCATGATCCGCCTCGAACTCACGAGAGCGACTCACCGCCGCCTGGATCACCCCTGCCGCCATCGGCGCCACCAGCATCACAACCAGCGACGCGATCATGTTTCGGCGTCCACCGAAGAACAACGCCATGAACGAAATCATCGAAATCGCGCTCGCAATCGTCGCAACAATCGACGAAGTCAGAATGTCCCGATTACTCACGTGCGCCAGCTCGTGCCCCAGCACAGCGCGCAACTCCCGCTCGGACAGCATCTGCCGAATCCCCGTCGTCACCGCCACCGCCGCGTGCTTCGGATTCCGTCCCGTCGCAAACGCGTTCGGCTGCGGCGTATCCATCACATACACCCGCGGCATCGGCATCCCTGCGCGTGTCGCCACCTCTTCCACCACGTTGAACAACCGAGGGTCCTGCTGCCGCTCAATCTCCACCGCATGCGAAGACCGCAACACCACATCCGCCGAGAACCAGTACGAACCAAAGTTCATCGCCGCGGCAATACCGGTGGCAATAATCACGCCACCCATCCCGCCCACAACACCGCCGGCGGCGATCAGCAGCCCGCTCATCGCAGCCAGCAGCACCGCCGTACGCAAGTTATTCATCAGACTCCTCAGTCAAAGTGGTGAGCATCGTCGACCTGTGTCGACCTTTCTATTTTAGCACTCCCGCTACCGTGCTCGGCTCACATCCACCGCCCGCACCGCGCCCGTTCGCCGCGGTCCCTCGGCCCCAATCTCGCGTCTACGCGGTCCGATACGCCGGATCCACCTCCCCCGGTGACCGCCCGGTGAAGTGCGTCACCGCGGCTCCGGGGACTAGATCCCACTCCGCGGGAACACGCGGCGCCGTCCCAACAACAGGCGGAGTCCATCCCAGCCAGCTCTCGTCGAACGGAGCGCTCCCACTCTCAATTCGAGAAATCACCCACATCGCCTCGGACCGAATCCGCTCCCGTTCCTCGTCCGTGAACACACCCAGTCGCGTCAGCTTGTCCAGCTCCGCATCATCCTTCAGCGTCCACCGCCGGTCCGGCTCCACGATCAAATCCAACGCCAGATCCGTCGTGTCGAACCCAATCCGAGTCCGCTCCCACGTAGCTTCCATGTTCACGTACCAGCCCAGAAACCGACGCTCCTCAGCCGCCGACCAGTGCAACCACACCGAATGCCGCGACCCCGGGTTCTTCAGCCGCAGCTTCTCCCCTCGACGAAACGCCAACGACGGGTGCTCCCCGTGCACCAACGGCGACACCTCCCGCCCTCGATCCCGAAGATCCGCCACCGCGATCTCCGTTCCCACCGGCATGTACAGCGCCACCAGATCAGGGCCGTCTTCCACCACCACATACGGCCAGCCCTGCAGCAACCCAGCACGATGTGGGTTCGCCGCGTCGCCAGTGTCGTAATGCCCGGTCAAGCGCAGCACAACAGTCGAGTCGGAATCGAAGAAGCCCGTCTCAGCCACACCGCCCCCTGATCAGCACAACCCGTCGGTCGCAACGTCACTCAGGTCCCGGGCACAGGCTCCAGGCCGTCCACCGCCATCCTAACGCAGCCCAAACACAAACAAAGAGCCCGCCCCCTAGCGGGGACGGGCTCTTGAAAGCTCTCTGAGCTACGCGGTCAGCGAATTAGATACCCAGCTGCTGCGCAACCAGCTCGCGGTGGTAGTCGGCGTCGCCGAATGCCAGCTCCGCACGCTTCTGGCGGCGGAAGTACAGCTGAATCTTGTAGTCCTTCGTGAAACCAATACCGCCGTGGATCTGCTGCCCGTGGGCAACCACACGACGCGTCGCTTCGGAGCACCACGCCTTCGCCATGTTCACGGCCATCTGCGTCTCATCCGCCGGCTGGTCAGTCGCCAGCGACCACGCAGCCTTGTACATGATGAAGCGCGAGCCATCCACGTCCGTCACCATGTCGGCACACTTGTGCTGAATCGCCTGGAACGAACCGATCGGGCGACCGAACTGCACGCGCTCCTTGGCGTAGTCAACGGAAATCTCGAAGTCCATCTGCGACAGACCCACCAGGTAGGCGCACTCCGCAACCGTGTACTTGTTCAGTACCGGCTGCAGCGCGGCCCAGCCGCCGCCGTCCGTGCCCAGAAGCTGACCGGTCGCACCGTTCAGCTTCACCTCGGCCTGCTTGTCGCGAGCAATCGTCTGAAGCTGAGTCACCTCAACGCCAGCCTGGTCCGTCGCCACAATGCCCAGCGTCACGCCGTTCGAGGAACGACCCGCCACCACCATGTAGTCGGCCACGTTCGCGTCAGCCACAAACAGCTTGGTGCCGTTGAACGTCACCTCATCGCCGCTCACCGTCGCCTCGCACTGCACGCCTTCTTCATCGAAGCGTGCGGACGGCTCGGTCAGCGCCAGCGTGAAAATCACGTCGCCGCTGGCAATCTTCGGCAAGAACTCCGCCTGCTGCGCGTCGGAGCCAATCTCCATCAGCGGCACCGCGCCACCAAGCACCGTCGACATGAACGGGCCGGGAACCAGCGCTCGGCCGAATTCCTCCAGCAAAACGCACAGGTCGAGGAAGTCCATCCCCGCTCCGCCGTTCGCTTCCGGAACCAGCAGACCCTGCCAGCCCTGCTCCGCCATCTGCTGCCACAGCGCCGGGCTGTAACCAGCCTCGTCCTCTTCCATGTCACGAACGAGCTGCTCAGGGCACTCATTCTCCAGGAAGTCGCGGGCGCCGTTCTTCAGCAGCTCCTGCATCTCACTCAGGCCAAGGTCCACGTTAGTACTCCTTCAAATGCGTGCCCGCTCCTGCTGAGTCGGGACGCGACGCTCTATATACACGAGCCGCGTGCAAAATTGCACGCCACCCACCTACCCGCGAGGCAGCCCCAGGCCACGAGTCGCGATCACATTGCGCTGAATCTCGGACGAACCCGAGAAAATCGTGTGCGGTACCGAACCCACGTAGTCACGTGTGAACGAAGCCTTCATCGGCGAGTACTCGCTGTCTTCTTCCCACACGTTCGCGTACAGACCGAACACCTTCGTGCCCGTCCGCGCCAACCGCTGGTGAATCTCCGAACCAAACATCTTGTTCACCGATGCCTCGTAGTTCGGCACCAGCCCCGAGTTCTGCATCGAAACAATGCGGAACGCGAAGTTGAACAACACGCCAATCTCCAGATACCGCTCAGCCACTTCCTGGCGCAGCGCCTTGAAGTCCTGACGCACGAACCGGTTGCCTTCGCCCTTACCGAAGTCCAGCAACTCGCCCATGCTTCGCTCGTACGAAATCGCGCCAGAGATGCCTGACCGCTCAAAGTCCAGCAGCGTCATCCCCACGTACCAGCCGCGGTTCTCTTCACCAACAATATTCGCCGCCGGAACCCGCACGTCCTCAAAGAACGTCTCGTTGAACGGGTGGTTCCAGCCCATGTCCTCAATCGGCCGAACAGTAATGCCCGGCGTCTTGATGTCCATCACAATGAAGCTAATGCCGCGGTGCTTCGGCGCATCCGGCTCAGTCCGCACCAGTGCGAACAGCCAGTCCGCAAACTGCGCGCCTGACGTCCACGTCTTCTGACCGTTGATCACAAAGTCATCGCCGTCGCGCACCGCGCGCGTCTGCAGCGATGCCAGGTCCGAACCGGCGCTCGGCTCAGAGTAACCCTGCGCCCACGCCACCTCGCCGGACAAGACTCGAGGCAGGTGCTCTGCCTTCTGCTCGTCCGAGCCGTGCACAATCATCGTCGGCCCCAGCAGCGAAACGCCCATGCCACCCACCGGGGGTGCCGCTGCCTTCGCCATCTCCTGGTTGAAGATGAACTGCTCCATCGTCGAAAGACCGGCGCCGCCGTATTCCTTCGGCCAGTGGGGTGCGATCCACCCGTTCTCTGCCAGCGCGTCGGCCCACGCCTTCGCATCACCAACCGCTGCCGGGTCGTCGGACTTGCGGTCGGACTGCCAGCCACCGCTGAAGCCCTCTTCGTCCGCATTCTCCGCCTGATACCGCTCCGGCAACCGTGTCTGAATAAATCCAGCCACCTCGCCGCGAAACGTCGCCTGCTCTGGGGTATCGTTCCAGTCCATATGGTTGTCCCTTCCAAGCTCACACCCGTTCGGGTCCATGCAACTGCGCAGGTCCCGACGTTGATCTATTGCGGAGGATCGCCTACCGCTGGCCGTCATCATCGCCAGATCGGCTGACACTCAAACCAACACCCAGGCGCCGCAAAACCCCGGGGCTCGCGCGCATCATCGCGGCAACAGCCCCGCCGGTCAACAACCCAACGTCCTCTTTTCTCCAGCCGCCCGGGCAAATCCACTTGACCAACTATGCTCTTTCCGAGGATCATCTTCTCCCGGCCCGGTCGCACCCCAGTACGCCGAGCCCTAGACGGCCTCCCCCCAGCCGAGCAGTGGCGCACCATCGCCGCCGCTAGCCGTCGCGATCGGAGTACACGTGCACCGCATCAGACGGACACCTACTACCCTCCTCGTCGTACTCGCCGTATTCCTCTCCGCAAACCTCCTCACCTCTACCCCCGCCCACAGCCAACAACCAATCGCACTCGCCGATGTCTGCGCAGACATCTCCCAGATCGCCGCAACCAGCCCCTACCGCGTCGGCGTCGTCGTCCAGGACCTCGCATCCGGCGAACGCTGCAACGTCAACCCAAACGAAGAGTTCCGCTCCGCCTCCCTCTACAAGCTCGTCGTCCTCGCCGCCGCCTACCAACAGATCGAAGACGGCACCTTCGCACTCGACGAAGGCATCTTCATCGAGCCGCGCCACGCCATCGACGACCCACCCGAACTTCGCAACCTCGAAACCGTCATCCGCAACGCCGGCGAATCCGTCCGCCTCATGATCCAGGCCTCCGCCAACTCCGACTCGCTCGCACTCCGCGACCGCCTGGGCGTCGACGCAGTGGACGGCACCCCCCTCTTGATCGGCATGGAGTCCACCCGCCTCGGCACCGAATTCGTCACCACCCCCGATGACATCGCCACCTACTTCGAACAGCTCTACCGCGACGAACTCGTCAACCCCGAGGCAAGCGAGGCCATGCGCCAGCTCCTCCTCGGCCAGTCACTCAACGACCTCATCCCCAGCGCACTACCCGCCGGCATCCCCGTCGCCCACAAGACCGGAACTCTCCAGGACAACCTCCACGACGCCGGCATCGTCTACGCCCCCGGTGGCGACTACACCCTCACCATCCTCGTCGAACACTCCGGCTCGCTCAGCAGTGCCAGCACGCTGATCCACCAGATCACCGGGCTCGCTCACCAGCCCTTCGCCTCCGTCGCCGAACCGCTCCTCAACGGCAGCCTCGTCGACTCCGAAGCCGCACCGGCCGTCGCCCCCGCCGTCCTCGCCGGAATCGAGGCTGGTCGAAGAGCGATCACGGACGGATCCAGTACCACTGATCTGGGAGAAACCCCAGCCTCCACGGGCCAGAACCCCACTGACAACAACGGATCTCCCCTCTCCTTTCTCCCTGGGATCCCCCTCGGGGGATCCGTGCTCAGTGCTCTCCTGCTTGGAAGTTTGGCCACACTATTAGGGGTTTTCTCCTATCAGCCAGTGCTGCAGCGGCTCCGCGCCCAGACCTACAATCGCGGAGCAGTCAACGCCGTAACTGGTGGGGGAGAAGGGATCGCAAGCATGCGTCTCGGAAGCCGCAAAGCGGAAGACCAGGAAGCCATCATGGCCAACTCAGACATGTTCGATGACGGCGGCGCCGTCATCCCAGCCTCAAACTCAATCACGGAGGTCGGAGCACCGCCCGTCATGCCGTCGCCCCGCTTGGACCGCCTCGCGCAGTTCTTCGGTGCACAGCAGCACCTGCTCGAGTCCATCCAGCAGGAGCATCAGCAAGAGATGCACCCGCTCGAAGTGCTCCTGGAGCGCCAGAGCCAGACACAGCAGCAGCTCCTCGCCAACCTCGAGTCCCGGCTGCGACCCCTCAACGAGTACGCCGACGGCGAAGAGGCCAACCTCGACGCGCTCGAGCAGCGCATGTCCGCGCAAGGCCCGGACTTCATCCAGCGCTCCTTCTCGGAGTACCTGGAGACCCAGCGCCGCCGCATCTCCGAGACCCGCGACCAGATCGACGAACAGCGCCTCCCACTCCTTCGCTACGGCGAGGAGCAGCGTGACTCCGTCGAGATCGCGCTCGCCCGCTTCGACGCCGACGTCGAAGCACTCGAACTGAACCTCGCCGAGCAGCGCAAGCTCCTCATGCGAATGGTCGATGGCATGCGCTCCGACAGCTTCGTCGCAGTCAAGAGCTTCCTCGAGGCACGAGAGGCCAGCATGGCCGAACTCGCCGCCTCAGGAACCACAGACCCCGGCGAGATTGCCAACACCGCACAGAACCTGCGCGACGCCGTGGACTCCATGGCCAGCCAGTCCGTGCACATTCAGGCCGTCCTCGAAGCCACCGATACGTCCGACGAAGACCTCATGGCCTCCTCACAGGTCGGCCCCCGAGCGCTCCCGTCACTCGCCACCTTCGATGACGCACTCGCTGAACTCGAAGCAGCCGAGCAGACGGCGGACACACTGAGCGAAATCGCCTAACGCGGCTCCCTCACCGGACGTTGACCGCAACAACAAGCGGCCCCAACTGGGGCCGCTTGTTGCATCTCTCATCGCAGTCATCGCGCTCGGATCAACGGTCCGCTGAAGCCCACGAAGCAGGGAACGGCGGTACACGCCATCCCGGTCCCTAGCTGGGCGCCTCGTCTGAATCGCCCAGCACCACGCCACCCGAAAGATCCAGCAGATCATCCAGGTCCAGATCCAACGCCGCCGCCGCAGCATCCACGTCCACCACGTTGCCCCGTTCCACCTCGCGCTCCAGCCGCCCCTGCAGCTCACCGCGACGTTCCAGCGCCTCCTGCGTCAGCTCCAGCTCCTCAGCCATCCGATCCGCCAACACCCGTTCCGGCGCATCCAGATCACGAGGCATCCTCGCCTCCGTCGCCCGGTCAAACGCGCTGTACGTCTGGCCACCCAGGAAGACCAGCGGTCGGTCATCCCCCGCATCCGTCCGCCACCCATCGTCGAATGACGCCGGATCCACATGCACCGCCATCACCTCGGCCACGTACAGCACATGATCCCCAAACGGCAGCGCATGCCGCACGCCGCACTCCACCCAGCCCGCGCAATGCTCCAGCAACGGCGCCGTCACCCGCGACGAGCCGAAGTAGCCCCACTGCGCCGCATCCAGCTTGTCAATGTGCTCGCCCCGCAACGACCCCAGGTACTGCACGTGATGCAGCATCGGCCGCTTCGGAATATTCAGCGCAAACTCCTCGGAGTGATTGATCACATCCACCGAGTACCGCGATTGCTCAATCGCAATCGCCACCAGCGGCGGGCCAGATGACACCGGCATATGCCACGCCAACGGCATCACATTCGTCTGCCCGCGCCAGCTCGTCGTCACCAACGTCACCGGCCCGCCCATCAGCAGGCGTGACGCCATCCCAACGGGGAGCCGCTCAATCGTCTCAGGGGCTGGTTGAAGCAGGGATTCGTCGTCGCTCACGGCTAAAGTATACGCGTCACCGGCTCCACCACCTGAAGCCGCACCTCATCCAACTGTCGGACAGCTCCCACAACCAAACGCCACGCCCTACTTCGCATCCGTGAAGCGATACCCCACGTTCCGCACCGTCTCCACAAACGACTCGTACCGCTCAATCTTCGCCCGAATCCGCCGCACATGGACATCCACCGTCCGTGAACCGCCGTAGTAGTCATAGCCCCACACCTGGTTTAGCAACGCCTCACGCGTGAACGGCTTCCCCGGGTTCGATGCCAGGAAGCGCAGCAGCTCGTACTCCTTGTACGTCAAATCCACCACATCGCCCTGCACCGTCACCTTGTAGCGCTCGATGTCGATCTCCAGGCCACCGCAACGCAGCACCTCAGGACCGTCAGCATCACCGTTCAGCGCCAGCAATCGCGCCACCCGCAGCCGCAACTCGTCCTCATCCACCGGCGCCACCACAAAATCGCTCACAGACGGCACCGCCGATAGCACCGCAAACTCCCGCGGCTCCGTCATCGCCACCACCGCCACATCACAGATCGCCGGCTCCGCCAGCAACGATGACAACACCGACGACGACAGCCCCATCCCCACGTCCAGCAACAGCAGCGCCGGTCGCCACTCATGCACCGCCGTCAGGCAACGCTCGGCGCTCGCCTCCGTCCGCAGCACATGCCCGTCCAGCCGCAACGCCCGATCCACCGATTGGATCTGCGCCGGTCGGTCAGAGAGCAACAGGACACGTCTCATCATCTGATTGTAGAAACCGAATGTAACGGTGAGAAGTCAGAAACTCTCTCGACTCATCACAGAAACAGCCGCCCCCTCCTCTGCGCCACCACCCGATTTCACGACTCACCCTCGCGCTGCTATCATGCTGCTGCGCGCACGGAGGCGGCACCGCTCCCCAGAACGGCTCCCCATTTCGGGTAGCCACCGTGTAGCGCAGATCGACACGTGGCCGCAGTAGCCTGGGATTCTCCATGTACGTCGTCCAGACGTCTGACCTCACAAAGATTTACGAAAATCGTTACATCGCCCTCAACGCGCTCAATCTCCGTGTCGAAAAGGGCACCGTCTTCGGACTCGTCGGTCCCAACGGCGCAGGGAAATCCACCACCTTCCGCATCCTCCTCGGACTCCAGCGCCCCACCGCCGGCTCCGTCTCCGTCTTCGGTGACGCCATGACCCCAGAGCGTGCGGACATCCGCCGCCGCGTCGGCTACCTCCCCACCAACCCCTCATTCCCCCGGCACATGACCCCCATCACCTACCTGGAATTCGTCGGCTCCATCCTCGGCATGGACCAGCGCCAGGCTAAGGTCCAGCTCGCACGCCTCCTCCAGGCCGTCGATCTCGCCTCCGCCGCCGCACAACGCATCCACGGATTCTCCACCGGCATGATGACCCGCCTCGGCATCGCCGCCGCACTCATGGGCGACCCAGAGCTGCTCATCCTCGATGAACCCACCTCCGGACTCGACCCCGCCGGCCGCAAGCAAACCATCGAACTGATCCGTGAACTCTCCGGACGTGACCGCACCATCATCATCGCCACCCTCATCCTCTCCGATGTCGAACGCGTCTGTACGGACGTCGGCATCATCTCCCAGGGACGACTCATCTACGCCGGCCCCATGGCAGAAATGCGCCGCCTCGCCCGCCAGGGCACCATCTCCGTCGAAATCGAAGGCAACACCGGCGCCTTCGAACAGCAAATCCACACCCTCGATGAAATCGGCTCCGTCCGCTACGAGCGTCTCGGCTCCGAATTCCGCATCACCTTCCTCGGCACCGAACCCCTCGCTGAATACGCCCAGCGCGTCCTCAGCCTCGTAGACCGCACCGGCGTCGAGCTGCTCTACATCACCAGCGGCGCCGACGAAATCGAAGAAGCCTTCCTCCAGCGACTTGAGGACGATCGCACCCGTGGCTTCCTCCGCGTCGCCGCCTGGGCCGCCACCCAGGATGTCGGCAGCAACTCCGGCCCCTTCAACGAGCTAACGGAGGTAGAGCCGCTAGATGCAGGCATTTCTCGCAATCCTCCGGTATGACTTCGCTCAGCTAACTCGCTCCTGGATCTCTCGCATCTGGGTGCCATTACTGATCGCCCCGGCCATCTTCTGGGTCGTCGTCGCTGAAAGCCGCGCTGAACTCGCCTCAGAAACCATGGCCTTCTACGTCACCACCACCCTCGCCCCTATCTCCGCGCTTGCCGTTGCCATCCTCGCCAGCGGCGCCATCAGCGGTGAAGCCAGCATCATCTCGGACTCCATCCTCTCCCGCTCCGTCACCCGCACGGAGTACGTCGCCGCCAAAATCATCTCCCGCATCGGCTTCACCCTCATCGTCTACACCATCGTCGTCATCCCCTTCACCTACCTCATGTTCCGCTTCGCTGTGCAGGACGCCTCACTCGGCGGCGTCGCCCTCGGCTGGCTCGTCCTCGCCTCGCTCCTCACCTTCCTCGCCGCCCTCGGGATCGCCATGTCCGTCGCCATGACCGCCGTCCTCCCCGCCGTCCTCGTCGTCCTCCTCACCGTCGTCCTCTCCGGTGCCGTCCTCCAATTCCTCGGACTCAGTTGGATGAGCACCACCGCCGTCATCGACCAGCTCCCACAGACCTTCCGAGGCGAAACCCCCGTCTGGGAACAAGTCCGCGTCCTCGGCGTCTTCTCCCTTCTCAGC
>JABIST010000043.1 GCA_018700215.1 Dehalococcoidia bacterium
AGCTTCTTTCGTCGATCTATCGGGGAGCATCATCGCCAGCCGGTCGCGTGAAGTCGAGCCGGGCGCGAGCTAGATGACTTCGTCTTCTCCGAGGGGCTCTTCCTCTGCGACGTCTTCGAGGAAGTTGAGGACGGCTTCATTCCAGGCGGCGGGGCGCTGGCCGGAGGTGCCGTGGTAGCAGCCGGCGAGGCGGGCGACGCGTCGCCTCGGGAGTGCATCGATCAGGCGATCGAGGGTGGGGAGGATCATTTCGTCGTGCTCGCCGACGAGGACGAGTGTGGGGATTTCGAGGGTGGCGAGCTGGGGGGTGAGGTCTGGGCGGGTGCGCATGGCGTGCATGCAGCCCTCGAGGCCGGGATCGCCAGCGAAATCAGCGGCCATGCCGGAGCGGGACTGGTCGGGTGCCTCCGGACCGCGGGTGTTGGTGTCGGAGAGGATAAGGGCGTGGATGCCCTCGGGGTGGTCGACGGCGTACTGCTGGGCGATCTGACCGCCGAAGGACATGCCGCCGATGATGGCGCCGTCGACGGCATCGAGCGATTCGAGCAGGGCTCGGAGGTCTGAGGCGAGGGCGGGCATGGTGTAGCTGTCGAGGTCGTCGGGGGCGCTGCTACCGCCGTGACCGCGGGCGTCCCAGGTGATGAGGCGGTGCTCCTGCGAGAGATCCTGCATCTGGGGCATCCACATTTCGAGGGAGACGCTGAAGCCGTGGGCGAGGACGAGCGGTCGGCCATCCTCGGGTCCACGTGCGTCGTAGCGGATGCGGATGCCCTCGGGGGTTTCGATGTGGGGCATGGTGTCTCCTGACTGCAGCGGCGCTGTTCTTCCCTAGGCCTGTCTACGGGCGGCAACCGGAAGTGTCTCGTTGAGGAAGGCCATCGCGGTGGCGAGGCGGGCTTCATCCGGGATGGCGACGGTGTGCTTCTCGATCTTCTGGAGGGCGAGGGCGATGGAGAGCTGTTGGGCCTCGGCGCGGCGGATGTCGCGGAGGACCGAGTTGCTGGTGTAGCCCTCGAGCAGCGCCTCGGTGGATTGCCAGCCGAAGTAGTAGGCGAAGGAGGCGATATCGAAAGCGGGCGGGACTACGGCGGCATCGCCGAAATCGATGACGCCGCCGAGGTGGTCGCCATCGACGAGGATGTGCTCGGGGTTGAGGTCGGTGTGGCAGAGGGCGACTTCAGTGCGTTCGTTTTCGAAGCGGAGCAGCAGTTCGCGGAGTTGAGAGACGGTGGTGACGAGCTGAGGGGCGACGCGGATCAGCGGGTGCTCGATCAGGGGGCGGCCGTCGAAGGGCCAGAGATCCGGGTACCAGCGCGACAGCATGCCATCGTGGCGGGTGGATTCGGCGCCGCGGATGGTGGTGGCGGTGTCCTGGAGCCAGCCGAAGCCCTGAGTGGGGATGGAGTGGAGGGTGGCGAGGAAGCGGCCGAGTTCGGTAGCGACGGTATCGGTGATGGCGCCGGTGGTGGGAGCGCCCTGGGTCCAGGTGGTGACGATCCAGTCCCAGCGGCCATCGGCGGGGTCCGAGCCCTCGATCGTGGCGGCGGTGGCGATGGGGCGGGCGGTGCCGGCATGGAGGTTGGCGAGGGCGGTGAGGACGGCGTGGCGGGCGGCGTAGTTGGTGGGTTCGTCGTGGTAGCGCTGGTGGCGCGCCTCGGGCGGGATGGCGACGATGACGCAGTAGGGGCCGCCGGGAGCATCGACGCGCCAGCCGATGGAGGTCTGGCCGCGACCAGCGATCCGCATGTCATCGGGATCCACGCCGGTGGCGGCGTGGACGATGCGGGCGATGGCCGGGGCGTCTGCGAGCGTGCCGAGTCCGGGCATGGGCTAGCCGTGGAGGAGCTGGTCTAGACGATCGGCTTCGGCGGTGGGGCCGACTACGGCGATCGAGAACTTGCCGGGGCCGATGACGCGAGCGGCGACGCGCTGGATGTCCTGGGCGGTGACGGCGCGGAGGCTGGCGACGGTGTCCTCGGGCGATTCGATCTCGCCATCGAGGAGGAGCTGGTTGCCGTAGCGCTGGCCGAGGGACATGGGCGTCTCGAGCGAGAGGCGGAAGCTGCCGGCGGAGTAGTCCTTGGTGCGCTGGAGTTCTTCGTCGCCGATCGGCTCGTCCACGAGGCGGCGGAGTTCGGTGAGGATCACCTCGATGGCTTCTTCCTGGTGCTCGCGGGTGACGCCAGCGGAGACGGTGAGGGCGCCGGTGTCCGAGTAGCGGGCTCCGCCAGCGGAGACGGAGTAGGCGAGACCTCGACGTTCGCGCACTTCCTGGAAGAGGCGCGAGGACATGCCGCGACCGAGGGCGGTGATCATGATGTCGAAGGCGTAGCGGTCCGGGTCGCGGCGGGCGATGCCGCGCATGGAGAGGGCGAGGTTGGTCTGCTCCAGGTCGCGCGGGTCGAGTCGCACGTAGTCCTCGGGACGATCGAGGTCAGAATCGGGGGGTGGGGGCGGGGTGCCGCGGTGGAGGTTGGCGAAGGCATCGGTGGCCCAGCCGACGATGTCGGCGTGTGCGACGTTGCCGGCGACGGAGAGGACGGCGTTTTCGGCGGTGTAGTAGTGCTGCATGTGGTCGGTGAATTCGGAGCGCTGCATCTGCTCGACGGTTTCGACGGAGCCGGCGATGGGCCAGCCGATGGGCTGGTCGCCGTAGACGGCGCGGCCGAGTAGTTCGCCGACGTGGGAGCCGGGGTTGTCGTGTGAGCGGCGGATTTCTTGCTGGACGACGCTGCGCTCGCGGTCGATCTCCTCGGCGGCGAGGAGGGAGTGCTGGACCATGTCCGCGATCACCTCGAGGCCGGTTTCGGCACGCTCGTAGGGGAGGTTGTTCCAGTAGCAGGTGAGTTCTTTGGAGGTGTAGGCGTTGAGGCCGCCGCCGGCGCCCTCGATGGCCTGTGAGATGAGGGTGGCTTCGGGGCGCTGTTCGGTGCCTTTGAAGAGCATGTGCTCGATGTAGTGGGAGAGGCCGTTGGTTTTTGGCTGTTCGTCGCGCGAGCCGACACGGACGAAGAAGGCGGACGCAGCGGACTGAGCGGTGGGCACGCTGGTAGTGAGCACGCGCAGGCCGCTATCGAGTGTTGTCAGTTCCCAGCCATGTGGCACAGGTCGCCTCCTCGGGATCCGGGACATGCGGGCGGTATCCAAGTAAGATACGGCACTCAGTAAATTGAACACTCGTGCACCCGGTCGCAGTCGCGGCCGATGGCGAAGGGAACCACGATGTCAGACGTCGCCTTCAACGGCCGAATCTTGAATGTGAACCTCACGACCGGAGAGATCGAGCCGGAGGATATTCCGGAGCAGATGTATCGCGAGCTGCTCGGAGGCAACGGTCTCGGTGCGCGATTGCTGTTCGATCGGATCCCGGCAAACGCGGACCCGCTGGGCCCGGACAACATCCTGGGCTTCTTCCCGGGACTGCTGACCGGGACACCGCTGTTCGGTCAGCGCTTCCAAGTTGTCACGAAGTCGCCGAAGAACGGTGGGTGGGGCGACGCGAACTGTGGCGGCGACTTTGGTCCGATGCTGAAGTTCACGGGTTACGACGGCATCTTGTTCAGCGGTCAGGCCGAGAAGCCGATGTACCTGTACATCGACGACGACACGGTTGAGCTGCGGGACGCCTCTGCCTACTGGGGCGGACTGGCGATTGAGACCGAGGACCGACTGAAGGAGGAGCTGGGCAAGAAGATCAGCGTGGCGCTGATTGGTCCGGCTGGCGAGAATCTGAGCGTGATGTCGGGAATCGCGAACGAGCGCGGTCGGCTGGCGGCGCGTTCTGGCGTTGGCGCGGTGATGGGTTCGAAGAAGCTCAAGGCCGTGGTGGTGAAGCCGACGAAGAAGATCATGGCTCAGAACAAGGAAGTGATTCTGACCGTGAAGGACAGCCTGGCGGGCTTTAACCAGGGCGCGAAGCAGTTCTTCACGACGTTCGGCACGACCGGTATCACTGCGAACTCCGCGATCAACGGCGATGCACCGGTCCTGAACTGGGGCGGCGTGGGCGTCGTGAACCTCGTAGACACGATGGACATGGCCGGGATGAACGGTCCTGTGGTGAACGAGAGCATGGAGAAGAAGTACGCGTGCTGGCACTGCCCGGTGGCGTGTGGCGCTGAGTCCGTGGACGGCAGCGACCGCGGCGAGTTCGCG
>JABIST010000283.1 GCA_018700215.1 Dehalococcoidia bacterium
GCTGCTCACGCCACCGGCACAGAGCACCTTGACCGAGCTTTGCGATGTCAGGCGTTCGTACATCTCGAAGTTCGGTCCGCCTTTCACACCGTCGCGCATGATGTCGGTGTAGACGATGCGCTCAACGCCCAGACCCTGCAGGCGATCAATCAAAGACAGCGCTGGAATGTCAGTTGATTCGGTCCAGCCCTCGAGGCTCACGAGCCCATCGCGAGCGTCCACGGAGACGATCAGCTGATGGCGAGCCGCCGCCACCGCCTCGATCAGCATGTTCGGGTCTTTCACAGCGGCGGTGCCGATGACGACGCGGTTCACACCCCGGTCGATCGTGTTCTGTAGCGTGGGGATGTCGCGGATGCCGCCGCCGCACTGAATCGCGCTGTCCACGGTCTGCACGATCCGCTGCACGATGTCAGCGTTGCCCTGACCGCCATCTCGTGCACCATCGAGATCCACGACGTGGATCCGAGCGGCGCCGAGCGCTGCCCAGCGGACCGCCATTTTGACCGGGTCATCGCCGAAGATCGTCTCGCGGTCGTAGTCGCCCTGTTCAAGCCGAACACAACGCCCGCCTCGGATATCGATTGCGGGAATTACTTCCACAGCCGCAACTCCTCGTGCTCAGGCGCCTGCCGCAGCGTGCTCCGGCGCAATCGATCCTCGTTCGCGGGCGAGGCGGATGAAGTTGGCATAGAAGCGCAGTCCATTCAATCCCGATTTCTCCGGGTGGAACTGTGTCGCAATCATGTTGTCGCGTCCCACCACAGAGGGGAAGCGACCGCCGTCATACTCCGTCGTCCCTATCACAATCGTCGGATCGTTCGGCTCCGCGTGATAGGAGTGGACGAAATAAAAGTAGCCATCGTCAGGAATTCCCTCGAACACGGGGTGTGCCGGATCAATGTGCACGGTGTTCCAACCCATGTGCGGCACAATCAGCCCCTCCGGGAACCGCACGATCTTGCCCGGCAATACACCCAGACATTCGTGCTGACCTCCCTCTTCCGAGAGGTCGAACAGCGCCTGCATGCCCATGCAGACACCAAGGAACGGACGCCCCGACGCGATGTAGTCGCGAATCGGTTCAACGAATCCACCAGCGGTCAGGTTGGTCATGGTGTCTTCAGCCGCGCCCACCCCGGGGACGATCAGCGACCACGCATCTTCGATCAGCTCAGGACGCGCGGTGACCAGCGGCTCGTAACCGGCATGCGCCACGGCACGTGCCACACTGCGCAGGTTGCCCGCGCCGTAATCGACGATCACCACCGTTCGATCCGAGTTCACCGCAGCCACACGACCTCCCATTGAAGTACCCATCGAGTGTAGCGCCGGGCCGGGTCACGTTGGTTCGGGTAGCGCGGCTCGAACGATATACTTGGTGAAGAGTGACCTCGCCAGCATCGACACCCGACACCGCCGACGAGGCGCGCGATCCCCAGCGCGAGCGTGGGCGCGCCAGCGAACGCTCCGAGGAGCTGCGCGGCCTCATCCATCACCACGACTACCGCTACTACACGCTGACCGCACCCGAGGTTGGCGACTCTCAGTACGACGCGCTACTCAGCGAACTGCGCGACATCGAAGCCCGCTTCCCGGAACTGATCGCGCCCGACTCCCCCACCCAGCGCGTGTCCGGCCAGCCTTCGGTGGAGTTCGAATCCGTCGAGCACCGCGAACCCATGCTGTCGCTGGCCAACGTGTTCGGTCGCGAGGAGCTGCTCAAATGGCACGAGCGACTCGTGCGCCTGCTGGAGCGCGACGACTTCACATTCGTCTGCGAGCCAAAGATCGATGGCCTCGCAATCTCGCTGATTTACGAGGACGGCGCCTTCTCCCTGGGCGCCACACGTGGCGACGGCTACCGAGGCGAAAACATCACGCCGAATCTGCGCACGATCCGCTCGCTCCCGTTGCGAGCCTCGACCGATACGCCGCCGCCAGCGTTCGAGGTGCGCGGCGAGGTCTACCTCTCCAAGGCCGAGTTCGCGCGGCTCAACCAACAGCGTGCCGCCGCGAGCGAGCAGCTCTACATGAACCCTCGAAACACGGCCGCCGGCTCCCTCCGCCAGCTCGACTCCAGCGTGACCGCCAGCCGCCGGCTCGATCTGTTCGTCTACCAGCTCGGTTGGGTCGAGGGCGGGCGAATCGCCGAGACACACTCGGAAGCGCTCGATTGGCTCTCCAGCGCGGGATTCCCCACGAACCCGCTGGCCGCTCGCATCGAGTCGATCGAGGACGTGGCCGAGTTCTGCGAGCAGTGGCAAACGAAGCGCGACGACCTTGAGTACGAAATCGACGGCGTCGTCATCAAAGTCGACGGCCTCGATCTGCAACGCCAGCTCGGCACGGTCGGGCGCGAGCCACGCTGGGCCACTGCCTGGAAGTTCCCCGCCGAACAGGCCGTCACGAAGCTGAACAGCATCCAGATCTCGGTCGGGCGAACCGGGGTGTTGACGCCGTTCGCCGAGCTCGAGCCGGTGTTCGTCGGCGGCGCCACCATCGGCATGGCGACCCTGCACAACCTGGCGCACATCCAGGAACTCGACATCCGCGCCGGCGACGAAGTGATCGTGCAGCGCGCCGGCGACGTCATTCCGCAGGTCGTCGGCCCCGTACTCTCCAGGCGCATCGGTCGTCCACGGAAATTCAAGATGCCGACCAACTGCCCTGTCTGCGGCACCGACGTCGAGCACGATGAAGACGCCGCCGCCTACTACTGTCCTAATCGCGAATGCCCGGTGAAAATCTCGCGCACCCTCGAGCACTACACCGGCCGCGGCGCCCTCGATGTCGAAGGGTTCGGCGAGGAGCGATCTCGCACGCTCGTGGAGCAAGGGTTCATCGAGACCCTGTCCGATCTGTACTCATTGCACGAGCGCC
>JABIST010000059.1 GCA_018700215.1 Dehalococcoidia bacterium
AAGGACCAGGCTGAGGAGCGTGCCGCCGCTGGCGAGCAGCACGTCATCCGCTTCGCGATGCCGCTCGAGGGTTCGACGACCTTCACCGACCTGCTGCGCGGCGACATCACCTTCCAAAACAAAGAACTCGATGACTTCGTCATCCTCAAGTCGGACGGCTTCCCCACCTACCATCTCGCCCACGTCGTGGACGACACCGCCATGGAGATCTCCCACGTCACCCGCGGCGAGGAGTGGATCCCCTCAGCGCCACGCCACGTGCAACTCTTCAACGCCCTCGGCTACGAACAGCCCATCTGGATCCACGCACCCGTCATCCTCGGACCGGACGGCGGAAAGCTTTCCAAGCGCCACGGCGCCAAGTTCGTCCTCGAATACGCGGAGGAAGGCTACCTCCCGGACGCGCTCGTCAACTTCCTTTCCATCACTGGCTGGGCGCTCGATGACCACACCGAAATCTTCACCCGCGAACGCCTGATCGAGGTCTTCGACCTCAAGGACCTCAGCAAGAACCCCTCCGGCTTCGACACGACGAAGCTCGAATGGATGAACGGCGTCTACCTCCGCGACATGCCCGAGGACGAACTGGTCGAAATCTTCGCTCAGCGCCTCGAACGCGATCTCCCCGCGGACATCGCCCGCCCGCTCGATCGCACCCTCGTCGAGGCATTCACCCCGCTCGTCCGAGAGCGGATCAAGCTCCTCGCTGAACTCGCCCCAATGGTCGAGTTCTTCTTCCGCGGTGACGTCCCCACTCCACCCGCCGAGGAGTTCCTCACCAAGAAGTGGAAGAATCGCGCCGAGGACGCCGTCAGCGCCCTCAACGCCACCGCCAGCTACCTCGGACCAGTCGACACCTGGGAGACCGCACCGATCGAGGAAGCACTCCGCGCCGCCGCCGACGAAGTCGGAGCCCGTGCCGGTGACTTTTTCTCCCTCAGCCGCGTCGCCATCACCGGAGCCCGCATCTCCCCGCCACTCTTTGAGACCATGGAGATCGTCGGCAAAGGCCTCACCATCGAGCGAATCGAAGCCGCGGCGGAGTCGCTCCGCTCAGCGGAATAGCCAGCCGTCCGAGTTTGAGGGAAACCCCCTCGTGACGCAGAGTCGGAGCGTTTGCTACGCTCAATCCTCATTCCGCTGGGGACTCGTCTAATGGTAGGACAGCGGATTCTGGTTCCGTAAACCGGGGTTCGACTCCCTGGTCCCCAGCCACAGCAACTAAGAAGAGAGCGGCCTTCGGGCCGCTCTCTTTGATCTCATCAGGTCGCGCCAGATTTAGCTCTGAGTCGCATCCGGCTTCGGGTTCGCCTCGCGCCACGCGAACCACACCGACTTCGCCAACGTACCCGCCGAGTGCTGTTCCTTCGTCTCGCGGAACGTCTGATCCACCTCTGCGATGAAGTCCTCGTAGCTGCCGTCGTTGTGGAAGATGTGGTCCGCCGCCGCCGCCCGGTCCGTCCACTTCCGCTGCGCACCCAGCCGCTGCTGCGCCTCTTCCTCGCTAAACGCGTTGCGCGCGATCAACCGAGGCAACGCGATCGCATCCTCCGCCGCCACCAGCCACGTCGCGTCGCACCACGCCGAGTAGTCAGCCTCGATCAGGTTCACCGCCTCGAGGATCGCCACATCGTCGTCGCCCAGCGTCGCCCGCCAATTCTCGACAGTCGTGCGCATCTCGTCCTCGATGTTGCCAATCGCCTTCATCCAGCGGCCCATGTTCTCCGGGTTCCCGAACACCAGGTTCCCGATCTTCTTCCGGTCGATGTACCCGTCCTCGCCAATGATGTCCTCACCGAACTCGGCGACGGCGTTGTCGAACCCATCGCGCCCGGGATCGAACATCCGATGCACGATCTTGTCCGCGTCACCGTGCGTCGCGCCGTACGTGTCCACGATGTGCTGACACATCCCGCTCTTCCCCGTCGCGATCGAACCGGTCACACCCAGAATCATTGGCATCGATTACTCCCTCTCGCAGGCCGTCAGACTAACCCGAGAGCCCCGTTCCTTCATCCCGCATCCCGCTACAGATCCAACACCGGCCGCGGCTCCTCCGCCTGGAATTGGAAGATCCCCAGCTCTTGCGCCGGTGGCAACGGCACATCGATCAGCGCCGGAGCATTGCTCGCCAGCGCATCGCGCAACACCGTCCGTAGCTCCTCCGGACTGGACGCGCGATAGCCCGCCACCCCGAACGAGTCCGCCATCTTCACCATGTCCGGGTTCAGCAGATCCGTTGCAATTCGGTGGTCGTTGTACTTGTGTACCTGCATCCGCCGCACGTTGCCGTAGCCGTTGTCGTTGAACACTACCGTCACCAGCGGAATCCCCTGCTGCGCCTGCGTCGAAAGCTCCTGCACGTTGTACATGAACCCCCCGTCGCCGTTGATCGAAACCACTTTCCGATCTGGGTTCCCCACCTGCGCGCCCAGCGCCGTCGCATACCCGTACCCCAGCGTCCCCTGGTACCCCGACGTCAGATACGTCCGAGGTTCGTAGACCGGGAAACCACCGCCCGTCGACCAGTAGCCAACCTGCGTGCTCTCCGAAACCACAATGCCGTCGTCCGGCAACTCCTCCCGGATCGCCAGCGCATACGCCTGCAGCTCCGGCGTCTGCGATTGCATCTCCCGAGCGCG
>JABIST010000116.1 GCA_018700215.1 Dehalococcoidia bacterium
CGGTTCGACCGTCACGGCGGTGTTCCTCACTACAGACTCGGGATCGACGAAGCGATCAGCGCGATGAGTCAGTGCTTGCAAATGCTGGGTGTTATCGAAACATCGTAGGGCTGTCAGCGTGACAGCAGCAAGCAGGGTGACTTCTTATTCGCCTCCCTCGGCAACAGCGGCCATGGCTTCGCCAAGGCGAGCGATCGCGTCACGCAGTTCCTCGGGTGGCAGCGCGGAGTAGACGAGTCGCAGCTCCCGTTCACCTCCGCCCTGAGCAAAGTAGGTGGAGCCGGGAGTGACGGCGACCTGGCGAGCGATGGCAGCGGCGCGGACGGCGTCCGCGCGGAGCGGCTCCGCGAGGTGGAGCCAGAGGAAGAAGCCGCCAGCCGGGACGCGGAACCGGGCGTACGGCTCGGCATGCTCAATGAGGGCGCTGGCGGCAGCATCGCGACGCTCTCGGTAGATCGATTGCAGGCGCTCGACGTGCGGCTCGTAGGCGCCGGACTTGAGGAAATGCAGCACGATGCGGTGCAGGAACGGCGATGCGCCGTTGTCGAAGCGCATGTGGACGAGCGCATCAATGATGAAGCGCTCTGAGAGCACCCAGGCGACGCGAAGGCCAGTGGCGACGGTCTTGGAGAACGTGCCGAGCTGGATCACACCTCGACCATTGGCGAGGGCGAAGAGCGACGGTGGGGGCGGGCCATCGAGGTCGAGGCCGGCGTAGGCGTCGTCCTCGACGATCAGCGTGCCGTATTGGTGGGCGATGCGGACGATGGACTGGCGGCGTTCGAGCGGGAGCGTGGCGCCGGTGGGGTTGTCGTAGTTGGGGATGACGTAGAGCAACTTGGGGCGAACGCCGGCGGAGCGGAGCGAGTTCAGCGTCTGCTCGAGTGCCGCGGGGTCCAGGCCGTCGTCGTCCTGGGGAACGGTGATGATGCGCGCGCCGCGTGCGCGGAAGGTGCGGATGGCACCGGGGTAAGTGGGCGCGCCGACGATGACGGTGTCACCCTGGGCGAGGAATGTGAGTGCGACGTTCTGCAGGCCATGGGCGCTGCCAGAGGTGAGCGTGACGTGCTCTGGGCCGACCGCGACACCGGACGTTGCGGCGGCGCGAGCGGCGATCCAGACGCGAAGCGGCTCGTAACCCTGCTGGCCACCGTAGGTGAGCGCGGCGGCCGCATCGGATGCCAGGACTGCCTGGGTGGCAGCGGAGAGTTTGGCAGCGGGGAGTGAGGCGCGATCCGGGACGCCAGCATTCAGGTCGTAGCGGAGCGGCGAGAGCGAGGTGTTGGGCGGCAGCTGGCCGACAATCGGCGCGAGCAGTTCTTCGAGCGGTGTGACGCCCAGATCAGAACCGGAAAAGGCGGGCTCCTGGTCACTCATGGTCGGGTCAGCCTACGTCTGGTGGAGGTGGGTGCCAAGAGTCGGGAAGCTCGAACGGAATGACGTTATGGACAGTGCGGAGTGGCCCTCGGATACTGCGCGAGCGCAGCGCCGCCCACTCGAAACGTTGGGCCCCGCTGGGAAGGAACTCTCACCATGGGATCAGGACCACTGGACGGCATCAAGGTGCTGGAATTCACGCAGATTCTGGCGGGGCCGTCCGCCTGCGCGCACCTGGCGGATATGGGCGCAGAGGTGATCAAGGTGGAGCCGCCCGGCGGCGAGCCGTGGCGAGTGGCGCAGGAGTTCATTCCGGGCGAATCGAAGTGGTTCCACCAGTTGAACCGCGGCAAGCAGTCGCTGGTACTGAAGCTGGATGAACCGGAAGCCCAGGAGATCGTCCACCGGCTGGTCCCGGAGGTGGACGTGGTGGTGATCAACTACCGCCCGGATGTGGCCGCGCGGTTGAAGATCGACTACGACTCGTTGAGCGCGCTGCGGCCCGATCTGATTTACGTAGACAACACGGCGTTCGGCCGGCAGGGGCCGTGGGAACACCGCCCGGGCTACGACATTGTTGCGCAGGCGGCGTCTGGGCTGATGGCCAGCGAGGGCAAGGTCTCACTGGAGGGACAGCCGCAGATGATCGCGTCGACGGCGCTGGCAGACTACGCGACCGGGCTGGCGATGGCGTGGGGCACGTGTGGGGCGCTGTTCCATCGCGAGCGGACCGGCGAGGGGCAGTACGTGGAGAGCACGCTGCTGCAGACTGCGATGTTCTTCCAGATGGAGCGGGTGATGCGTCTGCCGGTGGCGGACGAGATGAACGTGGCGCGGATGGAGCGAGTGCACGCACTGCGGGACGGCGGCGCCTCGTATCCGGAGCTGCTCGATGCGTACGACCCTCGAAAGGTGTTGGGGAAGATCAACTCCGTCTACCGTCCGTACACGACGAAGGATGGTGCACTGGCGATCGGCGCGCTGTCGGCGGCACTGCGGGCGAAGGTACGGAAGGCGATCGGCACGGACTTCCTGGGCGCCGACGACCCTACCTTCAACCCGCTCGACCCAGAGTGGGTCGCCGGAGCGGCGGAGCAGGTGAAGCGCATCGAAGAGACGATGAAGACGAAGACGACGGCGGAGTGGATGGAGATCTTCGATCGCGAAGGGGTACCGGCGAGTCCGGTGAACTTCGCGGAGGATTTGCCAGACGATCCGCAGGTAATCGAGAACGAGATGATGGTGGAACTGGACCACGAGCTGTCGGGGCCGGAGCAGCAGGTGGCGCCGATCTTGAAGTTCTCGAAGACGCCGCTCAAGGCGCAGGGTTCGTCGCCGCCGCTCGGGCGTGACACCGCGAGGATTGTGGCTGAGATTGGTTTCAGCGACGAGGAGATCGCGGCGATGCAAGCACGCGGGGTGATCGGGTAGAACTCGTATCCCGCATACTGCGCAGACTGAGTTGATGCATACGGCAGCTGGATGGGCGAAGGGCGGACGAGCAATGAGCGACGACGTACTGGTGACCAGCGTCGCGGACGGCATCGGCCGGATGCGGCTGAATCGGGCGGATAAGCGGAATGCGATCAATGAGCCGCTGGCACGGGCGATCCTGGCGGCGATGGAGGCGTTCGACGCGGATGACGCCGTGCGCGTGATCGTCGTGGAGGGGACCGACGGCTCGTTCTGCGCTGGTGCGGACATGGGTGAGGCGCTGGCCGCGGCCGAGGCCGGTGACCGACGATTCAACCCATCGAGGGACGCGGCTTCGCGGGTAGCTTCCTCGGAGAAGCCAACGATCGCGGCGATCGACGGGCCCGCGTATGGCGCGGGTGCATTGCTGTCATGCGGCTGCGACTTGCGAGTGGTGAGCGACCGTTCGAGGTTCCGCTTCCCCGGATCGGAGTACGGGCTGGTGGTGGGAGCGGCGGCGCTGACAAGCCTGGTGGGTCCGGTGCTGGCGAAGGAGCTGATTTTCACCTCGAGGCCAGTGGACGCGGACGAGGCGCTGCGAATCGGGCTGGTGAACCGGGTAGTGCCGGTAGCCGAGTTCGAGGACGCGGTGACGGAGCTGGCCACCTCGGTGGCTGTGGCGTCGCCACTGGCGACGCGCTGGGCGAAGCAGGTGATCAACGCAGCAGCGACCGGCGGCGATGCATCAGGCATCGAGGGACAGGCGGACCTGATCCTGCGCGGCGGTGCGGACCACATGGAACGATTTGGGCATGCAACCGCTCGGGTGACCGGACGCGGTTCGAGCAGCGGGAGTTAGCGCGATGACCTCGGATGTGGACGGTGGCAACGGCCGGATGTTGAGCGAGGACGAGCAGCGGGTACGCAGCTACCTGGTGACCCAGGGTGAGCAGCGCGACTGGGTGGATCTGTGGCCGCGGTTTATCCAGGAACGCGGCAACTTGCTGCGGGCAATGGAGAAAGTGAGCGACGAGCAGGCGGACTTCAAGCCTGATGCGGAGAGCTGGAGCATCCGTGAAATCGTCGAGCACGTGTTGAACGTGTCGCGCGGGGGAATGCGACGAATCGAAGACCTCTCTGCCGGGCGCGAACTCTCGACCAACGAGGCTGGGCGGATGCCCACGAAGTTTTCGATGCTACGGCGTCACCTGACGGAACATTCGATTCGGTACTCGGCGTTGCTGGAACGGCTGCCGCCGTCACCGGACTACGATGTGACCGCGCCGCACGGAAGCTTCGGCGAACTGAACTTCCGATCGTGGTTCGTGTTCGAGCGTGTACATGACACAGATCACCTGGGCCAGATTGAGGCAGTGAAGGCCGCCCCTGGCTATCCCGCCGAGTAGCGTGGAGAGAGGAAACCGGATGCCCGAACAACTGGTGCTGGAGGACCTCGCCACAGGGCTGGTGAACCGGATGACGGAGCGCGGGCTGCGGCTGGCGACCGCGGAATCGACGGTCGGCGGACTGATTGGTTACGCCGTGACCTCGGTGCCGGGGGCATCGAAGGTGTTCGCGGGCGGGATCACGGCGTACTCGAACGCGCCCAAGCGGGAACTGTTGCACGTGCCGATGGAGACGATGGAGCAATACGGCTCAGTCTCCGGAGCGACCGTAGAGGCGATGGCCAACGGTGCACTGGAAGCATTCGGCGTAGACGTGGCAGTTGCTGAGTCCGGGCTCGCGAGCCCAACGGCGAACCACGAGCGAACGGGTGGGCTGTACTACATTGGCGTGGTGGCAGACGGGCATCAGCGCGTTGAGCGTTACGAGTTCGAGGGCGACCGCACTGACACGATGCGGGAAGCGGCAACCGTCGCCCTGTGGCTAATCACTGACTATCTGGATTCGCTCGACGCCTAGCGGGGGCTCGTTCAACGGCTAGCGAGGACCGACTGCCTCGGCTGGCAATTCAGGCTCGGAGGGGTGCGATGACGCAAGAGGAGACGGGGCCGGTCTACGCGCCTGAGCTTGAGGGCGGTGAGTGGCTGCAGGGCGACCCGGTGGCGATCCGCGGTTCCGGGAAACCGGTGCTGATCGATTTCTGGGACTACACCTGCGTGAACTGCCTGCGGACGCTGCCGTACGTGAAGGAGTGGCATCGGAAGTACGCCGAGCTGGGGCTGATGGTGGTGGGGGTGCACACGCCGGAATTCTCGTTCGCGAAGAAGCCGGAGCACGTTCGTCGCGCGATTGCCTCGCTGGGGATCGAGTACCCGGTGGTGTTGGATGCCGACTTCAAGATCTGGCAGGCGTACACGAACCGATACTGGCCGGCGAAGTACTTCATTGATGTGAGCGGCAAGCTGCGCGCGCACCACACGGGCGAGGGTGGCTACAACGAATCCGAGCAGGCACTGCAGGCGCTGATCTCGGAGCAAGAGGGCTTCACCGGCCCGCTGCCCGAGCTGATGGAGGCGGTGCGACCCGAGGATGAGACGGGTGCGGTCTGCTACCGCGTGACGCCGGAGCTGTACTGCGGCCTGGGCCGCGGGAACATTGGCAACATCATGAACATCGCACCGGATCAGCCGAGCACGTACACGGACCCCGGGAAGCATGTGCAGGGGATGCTGTACTACGAGGGTGACTGGATTCTGCAGACCGAGAATGCCGCGCGGCCGTACGGGGCACGTCGGACGAGCCGGATGCATCTGGACTACATGGGGGCGGACCTGAACCTGGTGCTGCACCCGCCGATCACGGGCGAGACGGGGACCTTGCGTGTGCTGATCGACGGTGAGCCGGTGGGCGCGATTGCCGGCGAGGATGTGAAGGACGGTGCGGTCAGCATCGATAGCCCTCGGATGTACAGCCTGATTCGCAACGCTGAGGTGGAGCAGCACACGCTAACGCTGGAGACGGAGAGCGACGGGCTGGCGGCGTTCGCGTTCACGTTCACGTCGTGTGTCGCACCTCCGCCAGACGCGTAAGGTCAGCGCGGCAGGTCAGATGTAGCGCCGCCACTGAAGGAGTACCGAGATGCCAAGTGTCAGCGTGAACGGAATGGACCTGTTCTACGACGAACAGAACCCGAACGACCAGGAAGACACCGTGGTGTTCTTGCACGGGGCGGGCGGCAATCACATGTCGTGGTGGCAGCAGGTGCCGACGTTCCGTGAACGGTACCGCTGCATCTCGGTAGACCAGCGGGGCTTCGGACGCTCGCTGGACCCGAGCGGCGAGGGGGTGACGCGCTTCACCGATGACCTTGAGGCGCTGCTGGACGAGCTGGGGATCGAACGTGCCGCGCTGGTGGCGCAATCGATGGGTGGACGATCGGCACTGGGATTCGCAGTGCGGAGCCCAGAGCGGGTGCGCGCGCTGGTGATGGCGGACACCTGGGGCTTCTTCAATTGGCCGGAGTTGCAGGCGCGTGCCGCGGAGCTGCGTGAGGCGCAGAGCGACGCGAATGCGCCACTGACGGACCGAGCACTGGGCCCGGACTTTCAGGCGAACAATCCGGCGGGGACGTTCCTGTACCGGCAGATCTTCGATCTGAACCCGCCGCGGGCGCAGCAGCCGCTGACCGAGGGAGCGCCATCGAAGGCCGACGTGGAGGGGCTAGCGGTGCCCTCGATGTTCCTGGTCGGCAGCGAAGATGCGCTGACGCCGCCGGAGATCTTGCGCGCGGTGCACGAAATTGTTCCGGGCTCGAAGTTCGTGGAGGTACCCGGTTGCGGCCACTCCGTCTATTTTGAGCAGCCAGATACCTTCAACGAAATTGTGGGCGGATTCCTGGCGGACCAGTTCGGAGCGGCTTAATGCGGGCATTGAACGTCTTCTTTGACGTGGACAACACGTTAATCATGTGGGACGGCAAGCTGCGGAACCACGCGCACGAGGTCTTCCAGAAGTTGCTTGAGGACGGCCACACGATCTTCGTCTGGTCCGGTGTGGGCATCCGCAAGTGGGACATGCGCCGCCACAAGCTGGACGAGTATGTGACGGACTACTTCCTGAAGCCGCTGGAAGATCACCACGAGCGACTGAAGACGTACGACGTGCACACGTTTCCGGACTTCGTGATCGACGACCACAAGACGGTGGTAGACGCGTTCGGCGGCTATCACATCCCGGACATGGCCGGTCCGGACGACCACGAGTTGCTTGAGGTACTGGCGAAGATCACCGAGATGGCGCTGAGCGATACGCCAAATCTCCAGGTACTGGACTAGCTGAGCAGCTAGTTGTGCGAGGGGCCGGTGCCGCGCGCGC
>JABIST010000163.1 GCA_018700215.1 Dehalococcoidia bacterium
CAAAATTCGCTTTCGCAACGTCATCAGTGGCAACAGCCGCATGGAGACCCTCAAAGGTGACGTCAGCTTTCCCGAAATCCTCTTTGAAAAACGCCCCGTGCAATATCTCTACCGCGAGAAAGAGAGCTGTTGCTTCATGGACCTCGAAGACTACAGTCAATTCGAACTGCAGGCCGACACCATCGTCGACGAGCTGGGGCGTCTCTGGGCTGAGCACGATATCGAAGCGCTCACCAGCGACGCCGTAAAGCACCTGACGGCGGGTTCGGCTACCGACTGGGGCATGCCGACGACTGTCCAGTCGCCGGTCACGCCGATTAGTCTCGGCGGCGGTATTCCCGATCCCGACACACTCCCTCGCGCCGAACTGCTCGCTGCCATGGGCCGAGCGCTCGATGTGCCAGACGACAGCCCGCTTCGCTACGGCGGCGGCGTCGGCTACGAGCCACTGCGCCAGGCGCTCGCAGATCGCTACACCCGCGATCGTCACGTCCCGGTGACGGCCGACCACTTCCTGCTCACCAACGGCAGCGCCGACGCCATTGACCTCGTCTGCGCTGCGTTCCTGTCGCCCGGCGATGTCGTCCTCTCAGAGGCGCCAACCTTCTCCGGCACGCTTCGCACCTTCCGCGGACATCAGGCCGAAGTTCGCTCCGTCGGCATGGACGATGACGGCATGCTGGTTGACGAACTTGAGGCCGCTTTGACGCAGCTTGAGTCCGAGGGGAAGCACGCCAAACTGATCTACACCATCAGCAACTTCCACAACCCGATGGGCACCACCATGTCCCAGGAGCGGCGCGCCGCGCTGCTCAAACTGGCTGCGAAGCACGGCGCGTTCGTCCTCGATGACGACGCCTATGGCGAGTTCTACTACTCGCAAGACCCACCGATGACGCTCTCAGAGATGTCTCGTGGTCACGGCGTGATCACTGTCAGCACCTTCTCCAAGATCATCGCGACTGGCCTCCGTGTTGGCTGGGTCCACGCCGATCCCGAGATCATCGAGCGCATCATGCGCATGCGCTTCGACATGGGAAACAGCCCGTTGCTGCACCACATGCTCTGGCAGTTCATGCAGGATGGCCGCCTCGATCAGCACCTGGAGCAGATGCGCGCCATCTATTCCGAGAAGCTAGAAACGCTCTCCTCAGCGCTCCACGAGTACTGCGAGCCATATCTGACCTTCCGCAAGCCAGCCGGTGGCTTCTTCCTCTGGGTCACGCTGCAGAACGGCCTCACCGCCCTGGATGTGCAGCGCGAATCTATCCTCCAGGGCGCCGTCTTCCCCAACGGTCACCCCTTCTTCCCGGAGCACCACGATCGCGGCGAACACCTCCGCCTCGCCTTCTCCTGGGTCGCGCTGGGCGACATCGAGGAAGGCGCACGCCGCCTCGCCGTCGCCTGCGAACGCGTCGCCAACGGCGCTACCTAGCCCCCGGGGCTCCGAGGACACTCGTAACGATGGGTACCAAGAAGCGACCAGACGGCGTCATGCCATGGATGCCGGGCTTCCGCTATGGCGCCCTGCTCCCCTCGCTCTCCATCAACCTGATCGTTGCTGACACCGAACGCTCCGCCGCCTTCTACCGCGACGTCTTTGAGGCCGAGGTCCACTACCAGGACATCGATTTCGCCGCCGTCCGCTTCGGGTCCGCTGAGGTGATGCTCCACGCCGATCACACCCACGACGAACACCCCTGGCGCGACCAGCTAGCCGCCGGCGCAACTCGCGGTATCGGCGCCCAATTCCGCATGCTTGGCATCGATCCCGACGCCACCGAGGCCCGCGCCCGCCAGTACGACGCCGAGGTCTCCGTCCCCACCACGAACAAGGGCCACGGCTGGCGCGAAGTGCTCGTCCAGGACCCGGACGGCTACGAATGGGCCGTCGGTATCCTCATCGAGCCCGCCACCGGCCCGGCTCCCTCGCAACCCGCGCCCCCGGTCTCCTGACCGTGCCCCCCACCCCTGATCAGACCCAGAATCTCGACCAGATCCGCGAGGACATCGAGTTCGAGGCCACGCTCCGTGATCGTCCATTCCGTTTCCACTCCACCTGGGGCCTCTTCTCCCCCCGTGAGATCGATGTCGGCACACACCTCCTGCTCGACCGTATCGAGGTCAACTCCGCCGACGACTGCCTCGACATCGGCTGCGGCTACGGCCCGATCGGCCTCACCCTCGCCCGCCTCGCCCCCGAGGGCCGCACGCTCCTCGTCGATAAAGACTTCGTCGCCGTCGAGTACGCCGAGAAGAACGCCCGCGCCAACGCCATCGACAACGCGGACGTGCTGCTCTCCAACGGCCTCGCCCAGATCCCCACCGACCGCGAGTTCGACCTGATCGCGACGAACCTCCCCGCCAAGATCGGCAACGAACTCACGACTCTGATCGTTGCCGATGCATGGGCACGGCTCCGGCCCGGTGGCCGCCTCTACCTCGTCACCCTCAGCGGCATGCGTAAGTTCATCCAGCGCGTGATTCAGCAGCAGTGCGGCACCTACGAGAAGGTGAAGCAAGGTGGCATCTACACCCTCCACCGCGCCGTGAAGCCTCCCACCAAGGGCTAGCGCCGCACCCCCTTGCGCCTCCCCTTGCTACGCTGCTTCCGATGACTGACCAGCCTTCAACCGGCCCTGTCTACGCCTCACTGAAGGGCCAGCGTGCCCTCGTGATCGGCGGATCGCGGGGCATCGGCCGCGCCATCTCACTCCGCCTCGCGCAAGAGGGCGTCCACGTCATCGCCACCTACGTTCGCGCCGAAGAGCCCGCGCTCGCTACCGTCGCCGACTGTCAGGCGCTCGGCGTCGACGCACGCGCGATCAAAGCCGATGTCGGCGACCCCGGCGCGATCCGCGACCTCTTCGCCCAGCTCCAGGACTGGACCCCCGGCGGCGGAACTCCCGGCCTCGACATCCTGATCAACAACGCCGCGCGCGGCCTCGAACGTCCGAGGCCCGCGATCGAGCAACGCCACGGCCACCTGCACCGCACCATGGACGTGAATCTCTTCGGCCCCTGGGGCGCCATCCAGGCCGCCGCGCCGCTGATGGATGCCCGCGGTGGTGGCGCCATCGTCAATCTGCTCTCGCCCGGTGCCGATCACTACATGCCGGACTACGCCGCCGTCGGCGTCAGCAAGGCCGCGCTCACCTCGCTCACCATGTACCTCGCCACCGAACTCGCCCCGCGCAACATCCGCGTCAACGCGGTCAGCGCCGGCTGGGTCGAAGGTTCCGAGGGTGACCGCACCTACCAGGCGGACGTCGCCAACGCCGTCCGCCCCAACGTCCCCGCTGGCCGCAACGTCGCGCCCGAAGACCTCGCCGCCGCCGTCGCCTGGCTCTGCTCGGATCAGGCGCCGATGCTGATCGGCCAGACCCTCTTCCTCGATGGCGGCTTCGCCGCCGCCGCCTGGGGCCCGTTGTTGCAGAGCAACGACGACAGCTAGCTCCCGACCACCTGCTCGAAGCCGGCGGCGCCGGCCTACCCGGGCTACCGAGTAACGGCGCCCGTCTCCGCGCCCGAGACCAGCCGCGCGTACTTCGCGAACACCCCGTGCTCGTAGTTCGGTGCCTGTGGCGTCCACTCCGCCCGACGCTTCGCCAGCTCCTCCTCGGACACCTCAAGGTCCAGCCGCCGGTTCTCGATGTCGAACGAGATCATGTCGCCCTCACGCGCCAGCGCGATCGGACCGCCGTCCATCGCCTCCGGCGCCACGTGACCGGCCATCAGCCCGCGTGTCGCTCCAGAGAATCGACCGTCTGTCAGCAGCGCCACCGAGTCGCCCAGCCCCGCGCCCACCAGCGCCGCCGTCACGCCCAGCATCTCGCGCATGCCCGGGCCGCCCTTCGGCCCCTCGTTGCGGATCACCACCACGTCGTCGGCGTTGATCTGGCCCGCCAGCACCGCATCCATCGAGTCCTCTTCACGCTCGAAGATCCGTGCCGGTCCGCGATGCTGCATCCGCTCGTGTCCGGCCACCTTGATCACGCAGCCTTCGGGCGCCAGCGAGCCCTTCAGGATCACCAGACCGCCAGTCTCCTTCAGCGGCTCGCTCAGCGGCAGAATCACCCGCTGGCCGGGCGTCTCCACCGCCTGCTCGGCCTCCTCGGCGATCGTCTTCCCGGTCACCGTCTCCACGTCGCCGTGCAGCAGGCCAGCCTCCAGCAGCCGTTCCGCCAGGAGCGGTGTGCCGCCGGCCGCGTCCCAGTCCAGCGCCACGTACTGACCACCCGGGCGCAGGTCGCCAATCAGCGGCGTCTGCTCGCTGATCGTGTCGAAGTCGTCGATGTTCAGATCAACGCCCGCCTCGGCGGCAATCGCCATCAGATGCAGCACCACGTTCGTCGAACCACCAGTCGCGGCGGCGCACATGATCCCGTTCTCCAGCGCCTGCCGCGTCAGGATGTCGCGCGGCAACTGTCCGCGCTCCAACACTTCCATCACCAGTCGCCCGGCTGCCACTCCAATGTCCTCTTTCCGGGGATCGGTCGCGCCACTCGTCGCGCTGCCCATCGGTGACAGGCCAATGAACTCCATCACTGTCGCCATCGTGTTCGCTGTGTACTGCGCGCCACAGGCACCCGCACCCGGGCACGCCACGTTCTCCAGCAGCTCCAGCTCCTCGTCGCTCATGTTCCCCGCCGCGTGCTGGCCCACACCCTCGAACACGTCCTGGATCGTCACGTCGTCGCCGTGGAACTGCCCCGGTGCAATCGAACCGGAGTACAGCACCAGCCCCGGGATGTTCAGTCGCGCCAACCCCATCGCACCGGCTGGGATCGTCTTGTCGCAGCCAACGATCACCACGGCCGCGTCGAACGAGTAACCCACGCCGCACAACTCGATCGAGTCCGTGATCAACTCGCGACTGATCAGGGATGCTTTCATCCCCTCGGTCCCCATCGTGATGCCGTCGCTGATCGAGACCGTGTTCACCTCCATCGGCGTCCCACCGGCCTCACGAATCCCGGCCATCACCCGCTGCGCCAGCGCCCGCTGGCTGTAGTTGCACGGCATCGTGCCAATCCACTCGTGAGCCACCATCACCAGCGGCTTCCGCAGGTCGTCGCTCGAATAGCCCACGGAGTGCAACATCGAGCGCGCCGCCGCGCGGTCTGGCCCATCGACTAACGTGCTGCTTCGGTGTCGGGGATCGAACGCCATCGGGATACTCATTTCGGTGCGCAGTGCTGGGATTTCCGGGCCGCATCGTAGCAATCATCAGCCGCTCGAACAGGTACCCTGACGTTGGTTCGCGCGTGCACGCGCTCATGGCGCTTCACTACGGACGGCCCTATCATTTGTCCCGTCGAAGCAGACCCAATCGACGACGACTTCGCGAGAGGCGAGACCAAAATATGTACCAGAAGATCCTGCTGCCGCTTGACGGCTCTGACCTCTCGCACCAGGCGATCCCACATGCCATCGCCGTCGCCACCGGCATCGACTCTGAAGTCACCCTGCTCCAGGTGATCGACTCCGTCGCTCACATCATCAGCGAGACCACACCCGCCACCATCGAACCCGTCCCGAGCGGTGAACTCACCGTCGAAATCGCCGAGAGCGCCGTCCAGGCCCAGCGCGAGGCCGCCGAGGTGAACCTCGCAACCGCCACCGCGCAGATCGTCGCCGGCGGCATCGATGCCGCCCGCATCAGCACCGAGGTGGTCGAGGGCAACGCGTCCCAGGCGATCGAGGGAGCCGTGGAACGCCTCGGCTGCGATCTCGTGATCATCGCCACCCACGGTCGCTCTGGCATCAAGCGCGTACTGCTGGGTTCCGTTGCGGACCACGTCGCCCGCAACACTCCCGGAGCAGCGGTGCTGCTGATCCGCCCTCAGTAACTCACGCTACCGAAGAGCCTCCGCATTCTCGGAGTCTGAACGTCCGAGGTCCGAGCTAGTCGTCCAGCTCCAGTGGCGGCAACGGGATATCCTTCGCGTGTCCGTTGCTCCCCGGACAGGCGATGCAGCTTCCGTCCTCTTCCAGCACCCGTGTGCAGAGCGGACAGAGCGGTCGTCCACTGGCCACCACGTCCTCAACCAGCCGGATGAATGACACTGCCTGTGACCGGTTGATCTCCATTCGGAACGTCGGCGTGTCGCCACGCTCCAGCGCGCCCGCATCGTCTGCCAGCAGCACAATGTGCTCGCTGTCTTCGTCGAAATCCAACCCCAGCCGCGCCACCTGCAGGTCTACCTGCGGTGTCGCCGGGAACGGTCCCATCTCCGTTGCATCGTCCACGGACTGCCCGCGCTGCTTCGAGCGCTCCGCCAGCAGTTGCGAGAACGAGCGCCCCAGCAGCGTCAACTGCTCTTTCTCCAGCCACAGCGCGGCGTAGTTGTCGTCCTTGTTCGCACGCACACGGAACGTTCGCTCGCCCGGCACGCCGACTGCTTCGGCGTCCAGCGCATCGACAAGCCCAAAATCGATCATGGCGTCTCCTACGAGGACCGGCTGGGTCAGGGGTTCCGCAATCTTTGTCAGCGCTTCAGCCCACGGTCAACTCCACGGCTCAACGGCCATCACGACACGCGGACTTGGTAGCATCCCACGGCATCGCTCTCGACGCCTTCCAGGGCACGCGAAAGGCACTCACATGTCCCCCGCCCAAGTCCCCGATTCCATCGCCGACGCCAGCCGCCAGATCGACGCCGGCGACCTCTC
>JABIST010000367.1 GCA_018700215.1 Dehalococcoidia bacterium
CCGGCGGGACGATCTGATCGTGACGGGCGGGGAGAACGTCTACCCGGCTGAGGTGGAGGCGGCGCTGACTGCGCACCCGGCGGTGCTGGAGGCTGCGGTGGTGGGGCTGGCCGACGAGCGATGGGGGCAGCTGGTGACGGCTGTTGTGGTGCTCGAAGGTTCCGAGGTGGCGCCGACGGCGGAGGAGTTGGCGGAGCGGCTGCGAGAGACGCTGGCTGGCTACAAGGTTCCTCGGCGGATCGAGTTCAGTTCGGAGGTGCTCGCGCGGACGGCTTCGGGGAAGCTGCAACGGCACCTCGTGCGTGCGGGGCTGGAAGGCAGAGGGCTAGTCGAGGACTCGTCAGCGGGTAGGTGAGGAGGGGCTAGTCGGTGGTGGGCTGGTCGCTGGAGTAGGTGGCGGGCGGCTCGGCGATGCGCAGCGCCTCGGTAGGTTTGTCGCCGGCGAGCTGTTCCATGCGCGCGACGAGTTCGTCGAGGCGAGCGATGGTGGCGGTGTGGCGGCCGGAGCCGGCGGCGTCCGCGATTGCGGCGGCGAGCCAGCGGTTGAGGCTGACGCCCTGTTCGGCGGCCATCTTGACGACGCGTCCATGTAGCTCCGGGTTCAGTCGCAACTCGGTGCGGCCGGAGAACTCGCGGGTTTCGAACGGTTCTGGGACGGTGCGGCCCTCGTCCAGGTAGTAGGCGATCATCTCAGAGAGCGCTTCGCGGCCTTCGGTGATGGCCTCGTCCGGGGTATCGCCTTCGGCGATCACGCCCGGCAGCTCCATGACCTGCGCGGTCCAGACGGCGTCTTCTCCCTGAGCGAGCGTGAAGGTGTATGGCCTTGCCGCGAGATCGCGTGCTCGATGTTCGCTGAAATTGTCAGTCCCCATTGCCCTCTCCTTGCTCGATGACCCGTTTCACAATGCTGCGGATCGTTCCTGTGCCCTTGAGCGTGTGCGGTAGCTGTACTTCGGTTCCGCCGTTCGCCCAGATCTCGTGCTTGCCCTCGCGAACCACGACCCAGCCGCGAGCGCGGAGCGCTGCCACGAGTTGCCGGCGCTTCACGCTTCCGGGGTTGCGACGCATCTGATCGAGCTCGGAGTCTCTCATAGTGGTGATAGTAATGTCAAAAAAATAGTGGGATTAATAGTGGAAAGCGAATCCATTGTCACGCCACTCAGCTCTGCAATTCTTGAGTTGGCACGTCCTCGCCCGAACAGATGCGCCAACCCTGCTCCAGCATCACGCGGGCGAAGGGCGCTCCGGGGCAGTGGTTGAGGACCTGTCGGTCCTCGTACCAGCCGTAGACGCGGGTAAACATGTCGTGGGCGTCGTCCATCGACGCGATCGCTTCGAGGTAGGCGGTGCGCTCGGCGGAGCGGGACTGGTAGGGCGCGCCGATCTTCGGGTCGGTCCAGAGCAGGGTTTGGAGAATGGCGTACACGGAGTCGATGCCGGTGCGGACCTCGGCCTGGCGCAGGTTGGGGATGGCGTGGCGGTCGCCGGCGGCGCGGAGCATGGCGTGCAGTGCTCGATGCCACGCGTCGACGCGGGAGGCGCCGGGGGTGGACGCGGCTTCGCGCTCGTAGACGGCGAGGATGGCTGGTTCGTCGAAGAGTTCGGGCATCAGCGCGATTAGCTCATGGACGCCGGCGGCGAAGCCTTCCTCAAACTTCGAGACGAGGATGCGCTCGCCGTCGTCGCGGACGATGCGTCGCCAGTCCTCGATGCCTGCGATGTCGCGGAGCCAGTGGTGGAAGTGATCTTCGGAGATCGGTGTGGGGTCTTGCTCGGCCATGGTTGGAAGTATGGGCGCTGCTCGCCCGTGCGGACAGGCGGGGGCGAGCGTGACGGGTGCTACGGAGGCTGGGTAACGAAGCTGCGATCCTCGATGAGATCGAGGAGGACGAGATGGAACTGGTGACGGAGCCGTGGGCCGAGCTGTTTGGGTGGGACACGTTGGAGTGGGGGATGCTTCCGGTCCGCCTGGTCCTTGGCACCATCTTCCTCGACTCGGGGCTTGGCAAGTGGCGGCGCGGGATCTCCGGGACGGGCGATTGGTTCGCGAGCCTCGGATTCCCGTTTGCTCAGCCGACGGCTCGGGCGATTGCGACGCTGGAGCTGGTGGGCGGGCTGCTGCTGATTCTGGGGCTTGGCGTGCACTGGGTGGCGCTGCCGCTGGCGGGGAACATGGTTGTGGCGACGTACGTGCAGCGGTTCAAGCTGGGCGCGCCGTTTCAGGGCGGTGACGTGCAGGGCTATGAGTTGGACGTGCTGATGGTGGCGGCGGCGGTCACACTGGTGCTGACCGGCGCGGGGCCGATCTCGCTTGATGCGCTGCTCGGTTCGTCCTGAGCTGAACCGCGTGGGGGATGCTGAGCGCTACTGCCCCAGGCGCTTTGCTCCGAGCTTCTCCATGACCTGCTCCAGCACCTCGTACTCCTGCGCGCCGACGACGGCGTACTGGTCGTTGAGGATGAAGGTGGGGATGCCGGTGACGCCGACCGAGCGGGACCAGGCGATGCCCTCGTCGACCTGAGCGACGTAGGTGCCGGCGGTGAGCGCCTCGCGCATGGCGGTGCTATCGAGGCCGACTTCGCCGCCGATGCGGACGAGGACGTCCAGCTCTCCGAGGTTGTCGAAGGTGGTGAAGTGGCCTTTGAAGAGGGCCTTGTGCAGCTCGTGCTGCTGGTCCCTGGTGCCGTGCTCGCGGGCGAACTCGGCGGCCTGGAGGGAGAGGTGGGAGTTGGGTGTGAACGAGCGCCCTCGGCGGAACTCGATGCCGAGGGCGTCGCCGCGCTCTTCGAGGTGGGACTTGGGGCTGTCTTCGGTGGTCTGGGGGGTGCGCTCACGGCCCTCGGGGGGAATCGTGGGGTCGAGGAAGAACGGCGCCCACTCGACGTCGACGTCCCAGTTGTTCTGCAGCTTCTCGACCTCCACGAGGCCGACATAGCACCACGGTCAGATGAAGTCGCTGACCACCGTGATCTTGGTGCGTTCGTCCTGATTGGTGGTGGTTTCGTCGAGCGTGGTCATGGGGGCCTCCGTGGTGTGTTGGACAGAATACCCGGTTCGTAGCGTGAGTGAGCGTGATCGGGGCCTCATGTGTCGGATTGACGATTCGATCGAGGGGGTGGGGGAGCAGGCGCCGCTGGCCTCGACTGCTGCCATGCTGTAGTCGTGACGCAACGGGTGCGACTGTGGAGCGCTGTTGTAGCGCTGCGGATGCCGAGGTGACACATCGAATGGACGGCTGATCCGGTCCGCGAGCATGGGGTGATCGATCGAGGGTTTGTGGTGGAGCGGGAGGGGCACCGCGTTCCGGGGGTATTGCTGACGCCTGAGGCTGCGGAGGGTGAGACGGTGGCACCGCTTGTGCTGATCGGGCATGGGCGGACGCTGCATAGCCGGCATGCGGCGCCGTATGCGGTTGCTCGGCGGCTGGCACGGCGGGACGGTGTTGCGGTGGCGCTGATCGATCTGCCGGGGCATGGGGAGCGATCATCTCGGGAGGATGAGCTGCCGCATGGGGAGCGTCGGGAGCTGGCGGCGGGTGATTGGGGGGCGACGCTGGATGGGTTGCTGGCGCTGCCCGAGCTGGAATCGAGCCGCGTGGGCTACTGGGGGCTGTCGCTGGGGACGGATTACGGATTGCCGTTCGTGGCGGGTGATGGGCGGGTGAGCGCCGCGGTGCTGGGACTGTACGGGACTCGTTCGTCGCGGATCGGGGATACGGATGCGCTGGGGCTTTGCGAACAGGTGAGGTGCCCGGTGCTCTACGTGATGCAGTGGGACGACGGCATGTTCGAGCGGTCTGGTCAGTTGGACGTGTTTGACGCGATTGGCAGCGAGGACAAGCGGATGGTGGTCTATCCGGGCGGCCATGACGACACACCGGACGAGGGCCTGCGGCTTGCGCGGGAGTTCCTGGTGCGAGAGCTGACGAGGTAGTTGGCGCGGCACGCCGGGGCGCCGCGGGGGGGGGCTAGCCGAGTCTGACGAACTGGTAGGCCATGACGGCGGCGGCGGCGGCCATGACGGCGGTGCCGGCACGGAGCACCCAGATGCGGGCGGGGCCGAGGGGGACGGTCATGCCGCTGGCGATTGCCAGCACGCCTGTGTACCAGGTGGCCATCAGTACTTCGAGGCTCATCCGCGCGCTCCCGTGTGAATCGTTTCGGATTCTGTGATCACTATATCGACCGCTCGATCGTGCGTCTCCTCTGGCAGTTCGTTGAGGAGCTGCGCGTCGAATGCGAGTCCGATGGCTGTGGCCTCGGACCGGGCGAGCAGGCGATCGTAGTAGCCACGACCGTAGCCGAGCCGGTGGCCGCTGCGGGTGAACGCCAGCCCCGGGACCAAGACGAGATCGATCAGGGAGATGGGGAGTTCCGGGCAGCGCTGCGGGTCGGGCTCGAGCAGTTTCATCGCTCCCTCGACCAGATCGTTCGTCGAGCGGATTTCGCGATGCTCGAGGTGGTTTCCGTTGGCGACGCGGGGGCAGGCGATGCGGATGCCGTGTTCGAGGAGTTGCTCGATCAGTGGGAGCGTGGTGACTTCGCTGCCGACGCCGACGTAGGTGTGCACGACCTGGGCGGCTGCGAAGCCATCGAGCGCTTGGAGGCGCGCGAGGAGGGCGGTGGAGCTGGCTTCGCGGTTTGCGGCGGGGATGGCGTCGCGTCGAGCGCG